>JBKPRM010000050.1:0-3252 GCA_046734555.1 Actinomycetota bacterium
TGCTGTGTCCGGACGCAGGATGGGGTCTCTGCCCGCCCTCGCGATGAGCCAGCTCGCCGGTACGTGTGTGGCGCTGATCCTGTTCATCGTCCACGGCACCGGGTTCTCGCCGGTCCGTGGCCTGCTCTGGTTCGTCGTCGCGAACGGCCTGATCGCGATGGCGGCGTACGCGCTCCACTACCGAGCACTCGAGCTCGGACCGGTTGCCGTCGTCTCACCGGTCGGAGCCGGGTACGCCGTGGTGGGGTTCTCGCTCGCCGTGCTGCTGCTCGACGAGCACCCCGGTTCCGTTGCGATCGTCGGGGGGCTCATCACGATCGCCGGGGTCGTGCTCGTGTCGACGAACCTCCCCGCGCTGCGCGCCGGGCTCCACGAGAAGCCACCGGGGCTGTGGTGGGCGGTCGGGTCCTCGATCGGCTTCGGCGTCGCGGGGCTGCTGCTCGGCGTGATCGCCCGGGACTCCGACGACTGGGTGGTCACGCTGCTCTCGACGCGTCTCGCCCTGATCGCGGCGCTGATCCCCCTGGTCCTCGCGCGTCGACGCACGTTCCACCGACTCGCGGACGCGGGCGCCAGGGCGTACGTGACCGCCGCGGTGGCCGGGCTCTTCGACCTGTTGGGCGTCGCGGCGTATTCCGCGGGAGCCACCCGGGGCTACCTGTCCGTCGTCCTGGCGGCAAGCGCGATCTTCCCGATGGTCGCCGTCGCCCTGTCGGTCGCCTTCTTGCGGGAACGATTGGTCCTCAACCAGTACCTGGGTGTGCTCGCAGTTGTCGGCGGACTGTTGTTATTGGCGCTCGCACCGGGCAGCTGACCGATGCGCCTACCCGAATCAGGGTGCCTGCAACGCAGGGCCTCAAGGCCATCTGGCCGACGGTCGATAGGGTGCCGATGGCACTTCGCGACGCTCCCCCCGCCGAGGTGTCGTTGCCGCCCGTCGACGAGCTCTCCGAGCTGCCGGCCGGCTGGGAACGACGCCGCTCCAGCGATGGCTGGCTCGACCGGTGGGTCGCCGCCGTCTCGGACCTGACCCGGCTGAAGAACACCCACCCGATGATGGACGCCGTCATCGATCAACAGGTCCGCCGCCGCATCCGGATCGGCGATAAGTGGCTGTCGGACTTCGCGTCGTGCAATTACCTCGGGTTGGACTTCGACCCAGACGTGATCGCGGCGGTGCCGGAGTACATCGCGAAGTGGGGCACGCACCCGTCATGGTCCCGACTCCTCGGGAGCCCCGCGCCGTACGTCGAGATCGAGGAGCAGATGACGGAGCTCCTCGGCAGCGAGGACGTGCTGCTGCTCGCGACGATCACCCACATCCACATGTCGGTGATCCCGGTGCTCGCCGGCGAGGGCACGATCTTCCTCGACAGCCGGGCACACAAGACGATCTACGACGGGGCGATGCTCGCGGCAGGCCGCGGCGCGAACGTCGTGCGGTTCCGTCACGACGACTACGAGCACTTGGAGCAGCTGCTCCGGACGCACCCGGCCGAGCCGCGGATCATCGCGATGGACGGCGTGAACTCGATGACCGGCAACGCGCCTGACGTCGCGAGGTTCCAGCGGCTCGCGGTCGAGTACGACGCGCTGCTCTACATCGACGACGCCCACGGCTTCGGCGTGATCGGCGAGCGGTCGCCCGCCGAGACGTCCGACTACGGCATGCGCGGCAACAGCATCATGCGGCACCTCGACGTGTCGTACGACAACGTGGTGCTGGTGGCGGGCTTCTCCAAGGCGTACTCCTCGCTGCTCGCCTTCCTCGCGCTGCCGACGCGGTTGAAAGACGCCTTGAAGGTGCTCGCGCCGCCTTACCTGTTCTCCGGACCGTCACCGGTCGCATCGCTCGCGACCACGCTCGCGGGTCTCGAGGTCAACCGCACCCGCGGCGATCTCTACCGCCGCGATCTCTGGGAGAAGACCCATCGGGTGCTCAACGCCCTCGACGAGCTCGAGATCTGGACCCCGAACGAGTCCGGCTACCCCATCATCGAGATCCCGCTCGCCGACCACGACGAGATCGACGAGGTCGGCCGGTTCCTGTTCGAGCACGGGATCTACGTGACCATGGCGGCTTATCCGCTCGTGCCGAAGGACGAGGTGGGCTTCCGGGTGCAGGTCACCGCGGCCAACTCAGACGAGGAGATCCAACACCTGATCGATGTCTTGACGTCTGTACGGGAGCGGTTCCGGCTTCGGGCGCGAGATCTCACGGCCTAAGGAGAGCGGATGTTGCACCGCAGCGGGCTTGGGCGCACCGCGGGCGCCGACTCCAGCCTTCCTAGGAGCGTGCCGATGGGAACTTCCGTGAGAGGACGACTCTGGATCGCGTATGTCATCGGCGCGCTGGCGACCGTCGCCGGCTACTACGCGTCCGGTCAGACCGTCCTGATCTTCCACCTGATCGGCGTGTCCGCCGCCGTGATGATCTTGGTCGGCGTCTTCCTGCACAAGCCGTCGCACCGACTGCCGTGGGTGCTGTTCGCCGTCGGGCAGCTCTTCTTCGTGGCCGGTGACGTCCTCTCGTACAACTACGAGAAGTTCTTCGGGACGGAGCTGCCGTACCCGGCGATCTCCGACGCCTTCTACCTGGCGGTCTATCCGTGCCTCGTGGCCGGCATCCTGCTGATCGTCCGGCGACGGAGCGCAGGACGCGACCGCGGCGGGCTGATCGACGCCGCCATGGTGGCGATCGGCATCGGCGTCGTCTCGTGGGTCTTCCTGATCGCGCCGTATGCCTACGACACAGAGCTGTTCTGGTACGAGAAGGCCACCGCCGTCGCGTATCCGGTTATGGACCTGTTGCTGATGGCCGTCACCGCTCGGCTGATCGCCGGCGGAGGCCGCAAGCCGGTCAGCTTCTACCTGCTCGGTGCCGCGGTCGCCGCGTTGTTCGTGACCGACGCGATCTACGGCTGGTTCCTGCTGAACCAGGGCTATACGCCGGGTGTCGGTCCCCTCGAGGCAGGATGGGCCCTCTTCTACATCTTGTTGGGCGCCGCGGCGTTGCATCCCTCGATGCGCACGGTGTCGGACCGACAGCCCGAGGCCGACAGTCACGTCAGTCTCTGGCGGCTGAGCTTCCTCGGCGCGGCGTGCCTGCTCGCCCCCGCGACCCAGGCGCTCGCCGAGATCCGCGGACAGGAGATCGACCTGACGCCGGTGATCGCCGCCACGATCGTGCTGTTCCTGCTCGCCGTCGTCCGCATGGGCGGGCTCGTTCGCCAACAGGGGCAGTCGGCCCTC
>JBKPRM010000051.1:0-3123 GCA_046734555.1 Actinomycetota bacterium
GTTCCGGTTCTCGGGCAGGAACGCTCATGGCTGCATATGGGGGGCATCGATCACGACCGCACCAGTGTACGGAAGCGAACTCACGGTGACCGCTCCTTCAATCGGCGCAATTCGCCGTCGATCTCGACCAGCTGGCGGAACAATCCGTCGTAGTCGGCATCGGTCGTGGGGTTCAGCCGCTGGAGTCGGCCGCGCAGTTCGTCGCTACGACCCTTGAGCGCGAACGTGCGAAGGCGATCGACAACCGCGTGCGCGTACGCGGGTGACGGGTCGCCTTCGAGCGGCTCGACCGTGAGGGCGGCGATCTGCGCCCCCAGCTCGGCGTCGCCGCCTCCGACGAGCGCACCCGGATCCCATCCGGCCTCGCGCATCGCGACGAGCAGCTTCCGCTGCTTCGGCGTCGTGACGTCGGCGTCGTCGATCGTGGCAGCGAGCTCGGCGTCGATGTCGCCGCGCGCGATCAGGCGCAGCGTCTCGCGCTCGACCCGCTCGCGAGCCGTGCCGCGTTTCATCGTCGTGGCGACCTCGGCGGGTCTGCCGCCGAGATGACGGTTCAACGACTGGACGACGCTCGCGTGGGATACGCCGGCGAGGTCGGCCAGCAGGCCCGCGTACTCGGAACGCCGGACCGGATCGCCGAGGCGCTCCAGGACCGGGAGCGCCGCCGCCACGGCGGCCGACTGACCCTCGATCGTCGACAGGTCCTGGCGTTCGACGGTGCGCCGCACCATGTATTCGACCAGTGGCCGTGCCGACGAGGCCGCGGTCTGGACCGCGTCGGCGCCGTGCTTCGCCACGAAGTCGGCCGGATCGAGACCCTCCGGCATGATCAGGACGACCGCGGTGATCGGGTAGGTCTCCTGGAACCCGAACGCGCGCTCGGCCGCCCGTGCACCCGCCTCGTCGGAGTCGAACGCCAAGATCGCGCGATCCGCGAACCGCGACAGCTGCTCGAAGTGCTTCTCACCGAGGGCCGTGCCACACGTGGCAACGACATTGGTGATGCCTGCCTGCGCGAGCCCGATCACGTCGGTGTATCCCTCGACGACGAAGACGTCTCCGGTCTTGGCGACCGCCTGCCGCGCTCGGTGCATGTTGTAGAGCACTTCGTGCTTGCGGTAGATCGGCGTCTCGGCGGTGTTCAGGTACTTCGCCTGCTCCCCGGCCCGTCCGTCCGACGGCAATACCCGCGCGCCGAACCCGATGTGACGGCCCTGGAGGTCCTGGATCGGGAACGTGATGCGTGAGCGGAACCGGTCGCGGACCGTGCCGTCGTCGCCGCGCGATGCGAGGCCGGCCTCGAGCAACACGTCGCTCGACAGGTCGCGCGCGCCCCCCAGTCGCCGCAACAGGAAGTCCGCGTAGCCGGGCGCGTACCCGATACCGAACGTCTCGATCGCCTCGGGCGTGATGCCTCGCTCGGTGACGTACGCTCGCGCGTCGGCGGCCTCGCGCCCCGACGTGAGCATCTGCGAGAACAGCGCGGCCGCCTGTTCGTTGGCGCGGTACAACGCCTTGCGCCGCTCGGACGCGCGTCGTTCGGCAGCGGAGTCGCCTTCGTACCGGAGCGAGACCCCGGCGGTCGAGGCCAGCCGCTCGATCGCCTCGACGTAGGACAGGTGCTCGAGCTCACGCAGGAACGTGATCGCGTCGCCGCCCTTCCCGCACCCGAAGCAATAGAAGACCTGCTTGCCCGGCGAGACGCTGAACGAACCCGTCTTCTCCTGATGGAAGGGGCACAGACCCGTCATGGAATCGTGCCCCGACTTCTTCAGCGTGAGGTATTGGCCGACGAGCTGGACGATGTCGGTCCGTTCCTTGACGGCGTCGATGTCTTCCTGGCGGATCCGAGCCACGTGTCCCCCGACTACAGGAGCCAACCCCGGGGAAGGAAGAGCTGCTCGTAGGTCCGAACGGCGTACCGGTCGGTCATCCCGGCGATGAAGTCTGCCACCCGGGTGGGCAGGTCGCCAGGAACCTGATGGTACTCAGGCGGCAGCTCGTCGGGATGGTCCAGGTAGTAGGCGAAGAGCTCCCGAAGGAGCTTCATCGCGCGGTCGTGCTCGTCGGTTGCCGCCGTGCGCATGTACACCTCGGCGAAGAGGAAGTCGCGCAGCTGGTCGAGCGCCCGGAAGACCGGCTGGGACAGCTGCACCTCCGCCTTGCCGTCGCTCGCGGCGACCAGATCGTTCACGAGCGTGTTGATCCGCTCGGAGTGGGTCGTGCCGAGCACCCCGATCGCCTCGGCCGGCAGCTCGCTCACGTCGAGGACGCCTGCGCGACACGCGTCGTCGACGTCGTGGTTCACGTAGGCGATGCGATCGGCGTGGCGAACGACCTGCGCCTCGAGCGTCGATGGCGACGGCATCGACCACGGATGGTGCAGGATGCCGTCGCGGACCTCCCACGTGAGGTTGAGCCCGGCGCCGTCGTTCTCGAGATGGTCGACGACGCGCAACGACTGCTCGGAATGCCGGAACGGGTGATCGAGCAACGGCGTCAACGCCTGCTCGCCGAGGTGGCCGAACGGCGTGTGGCCGAGGTCGTGACCGAGCGAGATGGCCTCGGTGAGGTCTTCGTTCAGGCCGAGCGCGCGCGCCGCGGTCCTCGCGATCTGGCTCACGTCCAACGTGTGGGTGAGGCGCACGCGGTAGTGGTCGCCCTCCGGCGCGAGGAATACCTGCGTCTTGTGTTTGAGCCGCCGGAAGGCTTTGGCGTGGACGATCCGGTCCCGATCGCGCTGGAAGGCGGTGCGCAGCGGATCCTGCGGTTCGGAGCGCTCCCGGCCCTTGGTCTCGGCGGCGAGCACCGCGAACGGCGACAAGGTGTCGCGCTCGATCTGCTCGGTACGTTCCCGGGGGGCCGTCACGGCGACATGGTAGCGGCGACCACCGACGCGCCCGGCGGCAGGGTCGGCTCAGTCATGACATGCCTGCGGTCTCTTCGACACGACCGGTCGCCACGCCGAACGTCATGACATCGATCGTCGGCGGCCGGAGGCCCAGGGTCGTCAACGCCGTGCAGATCTGGCTCCGGTGGTCGCTCCCGTGATCGAGGGTCGAGGCCAGACGCATGCCGATCGATGCGACCCGACGGAAGCCATCGGTCGGGTCGACCTCGGTC
>JBKPRM010000052.1:0-5493 GCA_046734555.1 Actinomycetota bacterium
CGCCACCGTGGCGAGCGCGTACACGACCGCCGCGGGAGCGCCGAGGAATAAGGCGATCGCGGTTCCGGCGGTCGTCACCGCTTGGGCGAGGTACCCGAAGCGCACCATCCGTTCGCGCCGGTAGCGATCCCCGAGCGCGGCTGCGACGGGCGCGAGCAGCCCCGCCGGAACGAGGAGCACGATCGACACCGTTCCGACCTCCGGCGTGCCGCCGCGGTCGAACGCGTACACGAGGATCGCGACCCACATCGCCGGTTCGGCGACGTTGAACAAGAGGAAGGCGAGCTGCATGCGCGTCACGGCACCGTTCCGCAGGACGGCACGCAGCGCCCGGGTGGGCGGACCGAGGTGCGACAGCAGCCGGTTCATGCTGGGCGAACGCTACGCCACGGGGGCCCCCGCCCGTTCGCGCTCCCTAGGCGAGGGCTGCGAGGAACTCGTCGAGGTCCGGCGCCACATGGAAGGACGGTTCGACGCGACCCTCGAACGCCTCGACGGTCTTGTATCCGTTCCCCGTCACGTAGGCGACCGTCTCCTCGTCGGGCTTCACGATCCCTTGTTCGCACATCCGCTTCAGGTTGGCGATCGTGACGCCGCCGGCGGTCTCGGTGAAGACGCCTTCGGTCTCGGCGAGCAGCGTGATGCCCTCACGGATCTCGTCCTCCGTGCACCACTCGATGTGCCCGCCGGTCTCGCGCGCGACCTGCATCGCGAACATGCCGTCGGCGGGCGACCCGATCGCGAGCGACCGGGCGATCGTGCTCGGCTTCATCGGCGTCACGGTTTCCTCGCCATCCTGGAACGCCTGCGCGACCGGCCGGCAGCCCTCCGGCTGGGCGCCCGAGACGCGGTACGCCTTCGCATCGACGGCGCCGATCGCGGTGAGCTCCTGGAACGCTCGGTGGACCTTCGTGAGGAGCGCGCCGCTCGCGATCGGCACGACGACGTGGTCGGGCAGGCGCCAGCCGAGCTGCTCCGCCGTCTCGAACCCGAGCGATTTGGACCCCTCCGCGTAGAACGGGCGCATGTTCACGTTGACGAACGCCCACGGCAGCGCCTCGGCGACCTCCGTACACAACCGGTTGACGTCGTCGTAGTTGCCCTTGACCGCGATGACCTTGGCGCCGTAGATCTCGGTCGCGAGGATCTTCGCTCGCTCGAGGTCATCGGGCACGAACACGTAGCACGGGATGTTCGCCTTCGCCGCGTGCGCGGCCGTCGCGTTCGCGAGGTTGCCGGTCGAGGCGCAGCTGATCGCCTCGAAGCCGAACGCCCGCGCCATCGTCGTCGCGACGCTCACCACGCGGTCCTTGAAGGAGTTCGACGGGTTGACCGAGTCATCCTTGACCCAGAGGCGCTCCAGCCCCAGTCGGGCGGCGAGGTTGTCCGCGCGGCGCAGGGGTGTGAACCCGGCGCCGAGGTCGACCCGCTCGATGTCGGGTCCGCCGGGCAACAACGGCTGGTACCGCCACATGCTCGACGGGCCCGACTCCACCTGATCCCGGAACGCCGGTCCGTCGACCGCGTCGAGGTCGTAGGCCGGCTCGAGCGGCCCGAAGCACTCCTCGCAGATCGTGAGCGGCTCGACCGGGTATCGCGCGTGGCAGATCCGGCACTCGAGCGCCGCAGGCGTCGTGACGGTGACGGGTGTCACCACGTCGTCGCCCCGGTGTCGGCCGACCCCACCGTCCGCGCGTACTTCGCCAAGGCGCCCTGCGTGTACCGGGGCTCCGGCGCGCGCCAGCCGGCGCGGCGCCGCTCGAGCTCGGCGTCGTCGACGAGCGCGTCGATCCGCCGGCCGTCGGTGTCGATGCGGACGCGGTCTCCGTCGGCGATCAGGCCGATCGGCCCGCCGACGAACGCCTCGGGCGCGATGTGTCCAACGCTGATGCCCTTGGTCGCGCCGCTGAACCGCCCGTCGGTGATCAACGCGACGTCCTTCCCGAGACCGGCCCCGGCGACGGCGGCCGTGACCGCGAGCATCTCGGGCATCCCGGGTGAGCCCTTCGGACCCTCGTAGCGGATCACGACCACGTCCCCGGCGACGATCGACCCCGCGGTGAGCGCGTCGAACGCCGCCTGCTCGGAGTCGAAGACACGGGCGGTCCCCTCGAACACGGTGCCCTCCATCCCGGCGGCCTTGATCACCGCGCCGTCCGGCGCGACGTTGCCGCGCAAGATCGCGATCCCACCCCACGGGTGGATCGGCTCGCTCGCGGGATGGACGACGGTTCCGTCGGGAGCGGGTGGCCGCCGGTCCTGCAGGTTCTCCGCATGTGTCTTCCCGGTGATCGTCATGCAGTCGCCGTGGAGCAGGCCGAGATCGAGCAACTCCTGCATCACCACCGGTACACCGCCGACGCGGTCGAGGTCGGTCATCACGAACCTGCCGGCCGGCCGCACGTCGACGAGATGCGGGGTCCGTCGGCTGACACGGTCGAAGTCGTCCAGCGTGAGGTCGACGTGGGCCTCCCGCGCGATCGCGAGCAGGTGCAAGACCGCGTTGGTCGACCCCGCGACGGCCATGACCACAGCGATCGCATTCTCGAACGCGTCCTTCGTGAGGATCTGCCGGGGGCGCAGGTCGAGTTCGAGGACTTTCGTCACGGCGACCCCTGACTCGCGGGCCGCCACCTCGCGTCGGTAGTCGACCGCGGGCGGTCCGGCGCTCCCCGGCAGCGACATGCCGAGCGCCTCGCCGACGGCAGCCATCGTGTTCGCGGTGTACATCCCGGCGCACGATCCCGTCGTCGGGCACGCCGCGCGCTCGAGGCCCGCCAGTTCATCGTCGTCGATCGCGCCCTTCGCGTGCGCGCCGACGGCCTCGAACACGTCCTGGATCGTGACGTCCTTGCCCCGGTAGGTGCCAGGGAGGATCGAGCCTCCGTACAGGTAGACGGACGGCAGGTCGATGCGCGCCATCGCCATCAACATCCCGGGCTCCGATTTGTCGCACCCCGCGATACCGACCAGCGCATCGAGACGCTCCGCGTGCATCACGAGCTCGACGGAGTCGGCGATCAGATCGCGCGACATCAACGAAGCCTTCATCCCCTCGTGGCCCATCGCGATCGCATCGGAGATGGCGATCGTCGTGAACTCGATCGGGACGGCGTCGCCTTGGCGCACACCCTCCTTGGCGAGGGCCGCCAGCTTGTCGAGGTGGTAGTTGCAGGGCGTGACCTCGTTCCAGCTCGAGGCGACCGCCACCTGGGGCTTGCCGAAGTCGTCCTCGGAGAATCCGACCGCCCGCAGCATCGCGCGCGCGGGCGACCGGTGCGGGCCGTCGGAGACCTCCCAACTGCGGGGCCGGTTCGGGTGATCGGTCATCGCGTTGCGCTTCCTGTCGAAGATGAGAGGGTCACGGTAGCAGCGAGGGGCTGGCTACGATGCTGCGATGGAAGCCATCGGAGGACTCGAGGCGATCGTCATCGACGCGAACGATCCCGAGGAGCTGGCGTCGTTCTGGGCCTCGATGTTCGGTACGCGGATCATCTCGCGAGGAGCGGAGTTCCCGTTCTACGTGGACCTCGCGCCGGTCGGCGGGGTGCCGATGATCGTGTTCCAGGAAGCGGATGAGCCGAAGACGGTGAAGAACCGGCTCCATCTGGATGTCAGCGTTGAGGACATCGAGGCCGCGACAGAGCGCCTGGAGTCCCTCGGCGGTCGCCGGATCGACGCGGCGGTCGGCCATGAGGTCGGCTACGCGTTCCGGGCGGTCGCCGACCCGGAGGGCAACGAGTTCTGCCTGGTCCGTCGGGATGCCCCGTAGACTCGGCGGCGAGCTCGACCCTCCCACGACGCACACCGCCGAACACGACGTGACGACGACGCAGATCCCGCCCGACCAAGGCCGCAGCTGGTGGCTCCGAGAGGCGCTCGCCGACGAGCGGTTCGCGGGCGACCCATGCCCGCCGCTCACCGCCGACACCACGGCCGACGTCGTGATCCTCGGAGGTGGCTACACGGGGATGTGGACGGCGTGGTTCATCACCCAGCTCGACCCGGGCGCAGACGTCGTGTTGCTCGAGCAAGACATCTGCGGGGGCGGTCCGAGCGGGCGCAACGGTGGCTTCGTCAACTCGTTCTGGGGCGACCTCACGACACTGTGCGAGCGGTTCGGCGACGACGCGGCGGTGCGTCTGTGCCGCGCCGGCGAGGACAGCGTCACCGAGATCGGCGCGTTCGGGGAGAAGCACGGCTTCGACACGGGGTTCCGCTACGACGGCGACCTGAACGCGGCATCGAGCACCTCCCAGATCGGCGAGTGGGCCGACGAGGTGATCACCGCTGATCGCCTCGGGCTGGACCACCTCCAGGTGCTGTCGCGTGACGAGGTGCGTGCGAAGGTCGACTCCCCGGTACTGCACGGGGGGGTGTTCTCCAGGCTCGCGGGCACCCTGCACCCAGCTCGGCTCGCCCGAGGACTCCGCAACACGCTGCTCGAAGCGAACGTGCGCATCTTCGAGCACACCTACGTCTCGCGGTTCGGCGCCGGCGACCCCGTGATCGCCGAAACACCGTCGGCAACGGTCCGGGCCGGAGCCGGCGTGATCGCGGTCAATGCGTGGGCGCAGCACTGGAAGCGCTTCCGACGCGCGATCACGGTCCGCGGCTCCTACATCGTGATGACCGGCCCCGCGCCCGAACGGCTCGAGGAGATCGGGTGGACCGACGGGATGGGCCTGTCCGACTATCGCTCGGCGCTCCATTACGTGCGGACGACACCGGATGGACGTATCGCCTTCGGGATCGGAGGGATGCAGCCCGACATCGCGCGCCACATCGACCCCCGGTTCGCCTACGACGAGTCGTCGATCGACGTCGCGATCCGTGACCTGCATCGGATGTTCCCCACCTTCCGCGACGTTCCGATCGATGCGGGATGGGGCGGGCCGATCGACGTGAGCGGCGACCACCTGCCGTTCTTCGGCTCGCTCGAGCGCGGCACCGTGCACTACGGCATGGGCTACACGGGGAACGGTGTGGGGCCCTCGCACCTCGGTGGGCGGATCCTCGCGCACCGCGCGCTCGCGAAGTACGACGAGGTGCTGGCGCTGCCGGTGGTCGACCTCGAGCCGCGCCGATTCCCGCCGGAGCCGATCCGGTCGGTGGGCGCCGCGGTCGCGAACCGCGCGATCCACTCCCGTGACGAGACGCTCGACGACGAACAGGATCCGAACCCGTTCGTCGACTTCGTCGCGAAGCTCCCCCGGCGCCTCGGCTACAACCTCGGCCCGTGACCCCGGCGCTCCCTCGCCAGGCGAACGTCTCCTGGTGGATGGAGGAAGCCCGCGCGGCCTTCGATCCGCAGCCTGGCTCGCCACTCAGCGGTTCGACGGGCGCCGACGTCGTGATCGTCGGTGGCGGCTACACCGGCATGTGGACCGCCTGGTTCCTGACGGAACGCGACCCCTCGTGCGACGTCGTGCTGGTGGAGGCCGACGAGCTCTGCGGCAGCGGCCCGAGCGGGCGCAACGGGGGCTTCTGCTC
>JBKPRM010000053.1:0-5162 GCA_046734555.1 Actinomycetota bacterium
GTCGTGGGAGGGCCCCATCCCCGGCGGCCGGCGCTTCGACGAGCGGCACACCGAACCGCTCCCAGCCGTGCAGCAGCTCCGCACCGCCGGGGGGGTCGCGCCACAGGCCGAGCGCGAACGCGGTCTCGCCGATCATCTGCGCGTTCGGGGTGGGCGTGCGTGGCCCGGCGTCCCACGGACGGGTCGCGAGGCTCCCACTGATCCGGCCGACGCATCGCAGGAGCGTGACGGCCATCGACCGGCCGTCGACGACCTCGTACTCGAACACGCCCTCGTGCAGCACGCCGACGTCGCTCGCGACCACGACGTGCCGCGCCGGCCACGTGGCCGACGCCACTTCGTTGTCGCTCCCCTCGCCGACGAGCGGCCGCTCGACGAGCTCGAAGGGCGACCCCGCGAGGGAGCGATCGACGGGCGAGGCGAGCTGGACCTCGAGCCTGAGGCGATGGTCCGGGCGATCGTTGCGGATCACGCCTTCGACCCGCAGGAACGGCTCGTCGCGCCGGTGGGTCACCCGCATCAGCACCAGCAGCCGCTCCCACGCCGCGATCACCTCGTCCCGACGGACCTCGACCGAGCCGGGCGGCGACGGGACCTGCCCGGGGTCCTCGTAGCAGAAGTTGTACAGGTCGCCGACGTCGGGCTCGTCGACCAAGCGCAGGACGAGCCCGTCGATCGCGACGCCGTCGTCTCGCACCTCGATCGCCACCGGGACCGTCTCGGGCTCCGCCGTCCGGTCGGCGACGGCGTAGCCGAGCGCAGGTACGCCGTCACGCTCGAACGGCGACGGGTTGAACACGATCGTGCCTCGCTCGCCCTCGACGCGTGCGCCGAGCGACGTGAGCGCCCGTTCGATCACGTCTTCGCACGTCGCCCGCACCTCCGCGAACCGAGCGTCGACGTCGATCGCGACCTGATCGTGCGAGCAACCGCACGCCGAGTCGTGCGCGCCGTTCCACAACAGGAGCGTCCACGCCCGGCGGAACTCGTCTTCGGGCCAGCCGAAGCCCGGCGTCAGCGCCGCGAGCGGCTCGGCCACCCGTTCGAGCAAGGTTTCGAGGCGCCCACGCTCGCGCTTCTGGTGCACGCGGGCCGAGTAGACGTTCGGCAACAGGTGTGCGCGCGCGGAGGACCGAAGCTCGCCGGGCCACACCGGCAGATCTCGCGGCTCCGAACGTCCCTCCATCAACGAGGCCAGCCCACCGATCCGAACGCCCGGGGTCGTGAGCCGCGACGGCAGTGTCGCATCCGGCCCCGCGTGGTCGTAGCCGACCATGATGGCCAACCGATCGTCGACCGCGTACGGGCGGAGCGCATCCACGCTCCGAGCCAACGCGGCGGCGAGGCTCTCCGGATCGTCCGTCCGCTCGAAGCTCGAGCCGTTCGCGTAGCCGAACATCATGTACTCGGTCACGACCTCGCTCCCGTCGGGCGCCCGCCAGCGGAAGCTCGTGCGGTCGATCGACGCGGGCACCCCCCGCCAGACCATCGCCCGATCGAGGCCTGAGAGCCGCAGGATCTGCGGCATCTGCCCGATGTGCCCGAACTGATCCGGCATGTAGCCGACGCGCAGCGCCGAGCCGAGCTCGCTCGCACGTGCCAGACCCATCTCGAGGTTGCGGATATGCGATTCCCCGCTCGTGAGGAACTCGTCCATCTGCGTCACCCACGGCCCCGCGGACAGTTGGCCCGAGCGCACCAGCGCGGAGAGCTCGTCCGCTCGTTCCGGCCGCCGCGCGAGGTAGTCGTCGATCATCGCCGTCTGCCCGTCGAGATGGAAATGGGGGAACCCGGCGGCGCCGAGCTCGAGCAGGGTGTCCATCATCGTCTCGAGCCACTGGCTGAACACCGCGAACGGCTCGTACCACTCGCGGTCCCAGTGCGTGTGCGGCACGAGCCACACCTGCGGCGCTTCCGTCACGCCGACGGCTGCCCCCAGAAATGCGTCGTCGCCTCGTCGCGGAGCCTCGCGGACGCGTTGGACGTGATCGGGATGCGTGCAAGCTCCATCGCCATCAGCGCCGCGCCGACGACGGGCGGCCACGTCAGCTGCCGGACCTCCGCACGCGGTGCGGTCCGCCGCACCCCGAGCTCGAGCTCATCGAGCAGGTAGCGGTTGGGGGTGCGGAACAACCCGCCCGCCAACACCACCTCGACGGGCAGGTTCGACAGGTTCAGCCGTCGCGCGACGACGCCGGCCGCCTCGCCCAGCGCCTGGCCGATCCGCTCGAGCACCGTCCTGGCGACGAGGTCGCCGGCCTCGGTCGCGGCGAGCACCATCGGGGTCAGGTTCTGCAGCTCGGGCGACCGGAAGCGCGGATCGTGGCGCGCGAGCCGCTCGAGCATCCCCTCGACCGAGGACTCGCCGAGCCGCTCGAGCAACATGTCGGTCAAGATCGTCGCCGGACCGCGGCCCGTGTACTGGTCCGCGACCGCCGCGACCGCGAGCTCCGACACGTCGAACTCGTCGCCGAAGTCCCCGAACGTTCGGCCCTCGCCGATCGTGCGGAATTCGTTGCCGACCGGGTCGCGCCCGACCGCTACCGTGCCGGTACCCGCGATCACCGCGATCCCCCACGATTCCGAGGTCCCCGCCCGCAGCGCGATGAATGCGTCATTGACGATCTTGCGGGGAGCGTTCGGGACGACATCGGATGACAGCTCGCGCAGCCGCGGCTCATCGGACGCCCAATCGAGACCCGCCAACCCGAGCACGACCGCGGTGACCTCCCCGGTCGTCACCTCGGCCGCGTCGATCGCCCGCGACGCGGCGGTCGAGAGCGCGGCCCGAGCGCCCTCCGCACCGGCGATCTCCCAGTTCGACGCGCCCGACTCGCCGGCGCCCAGCACGCCGCCCTCCTCGTCGGTGACGAGCGCGTAGGTCTTGCGACCCCCACCGTCCATCCCGAGAACGGCGGTCATCGGCGAGCCTCCAGAGCGGCCGAGGATGCGTAGGCCTGCTCGACGATCTCGAGCACGACACGGCCGTCCTCACCGCTCGGGCGCGGCTGCCGTCCCCCGTCGATCGCGTCGAGGAACTCTCGCATCTGAGCTGTATACATCGGCTGCGCGCAGTGCTCGTAGTCATCGCTCGGTTCCTCCCGCGGGAAGATCCGCGCGTAGCCGCCGGTGCCGTACACCTCGGTCTCTGCCTCGAGCCCCTCGGTGTGCGGCTGCCACCACCCGGATTCCACGATCGAGTTCGTCGCTTGCGACCACGTGATCAGCAAGATCCCGTCGTCATCGACCGCGTAGTCGCCGTAGCGGGTACCGACGGCGGCGCACACGCGTACCGGATCGGGGTCACCGAGCAGGAAACGGGCCGTGTCGATCGCGTGCACGCCCATGTCGGGTAGTGAGCCGCCACCCGCGAGCGCGGGGTCCAGGAACCATCCGTCGGGCCCCGACCCCGCGTGCACGCCATACCCGCGCGTCTTGACGATCTCCCCGAGCTCGCCAGCCTCGATGCGCGCGCGCATCGCACGAACCGCCTCGTGGAAACGCCAGCAATGCGCGACCATCAACCATGCCCCGGACGCACCGGCGGCCGCGATCATCTCGTCGCCCTCAGCTACCGACGTCGCCATCGGCTTCTCGACGAGCACGTGCCTGCCCGCCAGGAGCGCCGCGATCGACTGCGGCGCGTGCAGCGCGTTCGGCGTACCGACGACTACCGCGTCGACGTCCCGGTGGCGCGCGAGGGCTTCCCAATCGGTCGTGACCCGAGGGATCGCGTGCCGTTCCGCGAACGCGCGCGCGGTCTCCTCGCGGTGGTTGGCGACGGCGATCACCTCGTGGCCGAGCTCGGTCACCGCTCGAGCGTGGAAGTCCTGGATCCAGCCGCAGCCGAACAGCGCCACCCTCATGGCGCCGGACACTACCCCTTGACGCCGGTCAGCGTGATGCCCTCGATGAACGCCTTCTGGGCGAGGAAGAACAGGATGATCACCGGCAACATGAACAGCACGGAGGCGGCCATCGTGAGGTTCCACTGCACGTGGTGGAGCGCCTTGAACTCCGACAGGCCGATCGCGAGCGTCCAGCTCGAGCTGTCCTCACCGACGTAGAGCAGCGGTCCGAACAGGTCGTTCCACGCATAGAGGAAGTTGAACAACGCGACGGCGGCGATCGCGGGCTTCGCGAGCGGGACGACGACGCGCGTCATGATCTGCCAGTGGCTCGCCCCGTCGACGCGCGCCGCGTCGGAGAGCTCGTCGGGGATCGATCGGAAGAACTGCCGCAACAGGAAGATCGAGAACGCGTCACCGAAGAAGCTCGGGACGATCAACGGCTTCAGCGACGGCACCCAATGGAAGACCTTGACGAACACGACGTACAGAGGCAGCGCCGTCACTTGGTAGGGCAACATCAGAGTCGCGAGCACCAGGACGAACACGACCTGGCGTCCCTTCCAGTTCATCCTCGACAGCGCGTAGGCGACGGGGATCGAAGACACCACGACGCCCACCGTCGAGAGGCCGGCGACGAGGGTCGTGTTCAGTGTGTACCGCAAGAACGGCACCTGCGTGACCGTGAAGATGTCGGTGTAGTTGGCGAACCGGAAGGGGTTGGGCCACAGCGCCGGCGTGTTCGCCTGCGCGTCGGTCATCACCGACGTCAGCAGGATGAAGATCATCGGGACGAAGAACAGCGCGGAGACAGCGATCAGGACGGTGTGGCTCGCGACCGTGTTCAGGAACTGGCGGCGACGCGTCGCGGGCGGTAGCTGTCGCGGCTCGATATCGGTGACGCTGCGGGCGGTCACCGCTTCGACGGCTATCGGAACGCACCTCCTCCTTGATAGAACACCCACCGGCTCGACGTCTTCAGGATGATCAGTGTGCAGATCAGCGTGATGACGAGCAGCAGCCAGGCGAGCGCCGACGCGTAGCCCATCTGGTACTTGAGCCATCCGGCCTGGTACAGGCGCGTGGTGAAGAACAGCAACGATTGCAGAGGGCTGCCCAGGGCACTGACCTCACCGCCGCTCTCGGTGATGTTCGCGACGTAGGCCTCGGTGAACGTCTGGAACCCCTCGATCACGCCGATCACGAGCGAGAAGAAGATCACCGGCGAGATCATCGGTAGCGTGATGTATCGCCACCGCTGGAGCCGCGACGCACCCTCGATATCTGCTGCCTCGTAGAGGTGCTGCGGTACGT
>JBKPRM010000054.1:0-4866 GCA_046734555.1 Actinomycetota bacterium
CGTTCAGCCAGGCCATGATCCCCTTCTTCTCGGTGCCGCCGCCCTGCGCAGCCCGTTCGCGGTGTTCGGCGATCCGACGCTCGACGGCCTCCGGCCCGATGTGGCCGGCCCGGAGCAAGATGTATTGCTGACCGATCTGGATCCCGTTGGAGGTCGTCCAGTACAGGACCAGGCCCGCCGGGAACTGCCATCCCCAGACCAGGAACAGCAACGGCATGTATTTCATCACCGCCTGCTGGGGGCCCGTCTGGGCTGAAGGTGGGTTCGCCTTCGTCATCTGGCGCTGCTGGTAGAAGCCGGACCCGACCATCAGCGCGATCAGGAGCACGTAGGGGATCGCGTCCGGGAACTTGCTCGTCCCGCAATCGAGCGTCGCCTGTGAGACGGCGTCGAACGGAAGGGCCTCGTTGCCGGGGCCGAGGATCTGGAGCCCCGGCTGGATCGGCTGACCCTTGGTGTCTTTCAGCTGGACCTGCTCGCCCGATGTGGCGAGCGAGCACTGCAGGCTCGCACCGGCGATGTCGAGCTTCTGGTGGGTCACGACGTTTCGGAACAGGGCGCTGTCCTCAGGCAGGTGGTTGTTGACGACCACGTACGCGGGCTGGCCGGCCGGGGAGGTCGTCGGCTCGAGCACGGGGGGACGAAGCACCGCGTACATCGCGATCAGGAACGGGAAAGTCAGCACCAGCGGGAGACAGCCGCCGAGCGGGTTCACGCCCGCCTCTCGGTACAGCTTCATCGTCTCTTCCTGCTGCTTCTGCTTGTTGTTCTTGAAGCGACGCTGCAGCTCCTTGATCTTCGGCTGCAGCGCCTGCATGTGCTGCATGCTCTTGATCTGCTTGATGCCGAACGGCAGCAGGATCACGCGGATCAGCAGCGTGAGCAGGATGATCGCGAGCGCGTAGTTGGGGACGAGGTCGTAGATCTGCGCGAGGACCCAGCCGAAGCCGGTGAGCAGCTGCTGCCAGACCCAGATCGCGATCATCGCGTCCCACCTGATGGGAGCCCGCTTTGTATGACGGCATCATGCATCGCCACGTGCGTGGGCACGCGGTCGAGGCCGCCTCGCCCGAAGGGATTGCAGCGCAGGATGCGCCACGCTCCGAGGACGACACCTCGCACAACCCCGTGCGCGCGGATCGCATCCTCCGCGTAGTGGCTGCAACTCGGCTCGAACCGGCACTGGCCACCGAACATGCCGGCGAGCGTGAGCCGATAGGCTCTGATCAGGCCGACCGCCGCCCCACGCAGGGGCGACGACAGGGTCCACAGGACCGAGCGCGCCGTCACCGGCTGACCCCGTTCATGACCGACCTCATCTCCTCCGCCACGTCCTGCGATCGAGCACCGGCGATCGCGTCGCGCGCGACGAGCACGACGTCGCGATCGACCTCGATCGGCCGCGCCTCGGCCCACGCCGCCCGGAGTACCCGGCGCGCACGGTTGCGTTGCACCGCGCTACCGACGCGCTTGCCGGCGACGACGGCGAGCCGTCCGCTGCCGGGACGTTCGAACACGAGCACCCGAGACGCGCGATGCGGGCTGCAGGTGTCGAGGATCTCTTCGATCTCGCGCGAGTGCACGGTCACGCGTTCCCGCAGGTCAAACGGCCAAACGCGAGCGGCCCTTGCGCCGGCGCGACGCGAGGATCGCGCGACCCGCACGTGTGCGCATACGGTGACGGAACCCGTGCACCTTCGCGCGGTGGCGGTTGTTGGGCTGATACGTGCGCTTGCCTTTGGCCATCGGATGGTGAACCTCGCTCGATGCGTATGGCCGGCGGTTCGCCGGCCGTCGGAAGTATACGGGCATCATCGCTGCACACAGGGGTTGACAACAGAAAGTGCGTCAAGACCACCTCGCGAGCGTGAAGTGTGGAAAACCGCCGTGCTATGGTCGCCACCGCCTTCCCCCGGGCACGCGACTCGATCGTCGCAGTCGGATAAGAACCCTTCCCCCCGAACGGGTTATCCACCGGTGTGGAAAGGTCTTGTGGAATAGGTATGGGATCGGTCGCTCACGACGCTGCCGCGCTTGAAGTCTGGTCGAGCGTCCTGGCGAAGGCCCGTTCCGAGCTGCCCGACACGACGATCGTCATGTGGTTCGCCGACGTCGAGCCCGTCGATCTCGACGACGAGATCCTGACGTTGTCGGTGCCGAGCGCGCTCGTGCGCGAGCGGCTCCAGCACAACCACCTGTCGTTGATCGAAGACGCCGCCGCGCACGCGCTGGGGCAACGCGTCAAGATCGAGTTCCACGTCGAGGAGGGGATGCGCCATCCGCTCGGCGACACGCCTGAGCCGATGCCGCGGCCCGTCGAACGGATCGCGGCGCCCGCGCCGGTGCAGCGCACCACACCATCGCTCGGCGCGCCCGGGTTGCCGTTCCCCAACTACACGTTCGACGCGTTCGTGCCCGGGCCGTCCAACCGGTTCGCGCACGCGGCCGCGATGGCGGTCGCCGAGGCGCCGCCGTCGACCGCGTACAACCCGCTGTTCATCTACGGCGGCGTGGGCCTCGGCAAGACACACCTGTTGATCGCGGTCGGTCACCACATGTACCGGCTGAACCCCGGGATCCGCGTGAAGTACGTGACGTCGGAGCAGTTCCTGACGGAGTTCATCAAGGCGGTGCGCGAGCGGCAGAGCGATCGGTTCCGCCAGCGCTACCGCGAGGTCGACGTCCTGCTCGTCGACGACATCCAGTTCCTCGCGAAGCGCGAGGAGACCCAGACCGAGTTCTTCCACACCTTCAATCACTTGCACGGCAGCGGGAAACAGATCGCGATCGCTTCGGACAGGCCCCCGCACGAGCTCTCCGGCCTGGAGGAACGGCTCGTCAGCAGGTTCCGCTGGGGCCTCTGCGTCGACGTGCAGCCGCCAGACCTCGAGACGCGGATCGCGATCCTCCAGCTGAAGGCCGAACGCGAACGCCTCACGGTGCCGCACGAGGTGATCGAGTTCGTCGCCTCGAAGTTCGATCAGTCGGTGCGTGAGCTCGAGGGTGCGCTGGTGCGTGTCGCAGCGTGGTCGGAGCTCACCGGTTCGCCGGTCGATCAGGAGCTCGCGGAGCGCGCGCTGCAGGACCTGATCCCGCAAGCCGAGACCGAGATCCCGCCGCAGGTGATCATGGAGGAGACCGCGACGTACTTCACGCTCACGACCGGCGATCTCGTGTCGAAGTCGCGCTCGCGGCCGCTGACGACCGCACGGCACATCGCGATGTACCTGATGCGTGAGTGCACGGGGCTGTCGCTCGTGAAGATCGGCGAGATCTTCGGTGGTCGCGACCACACGACCGTCCTGCACGGGATCAAGAAGGTCGAAGACGAGATGCGGGCACGTGACGCGACCTTCCGGCAGGTGCAGGACCTCACGCGATTGGTCCGCGGCCGGGTCCGGAGTTCGGTGTGACGACGGTGGAAACCTCCGTGGATGCGTGGGGAAACATGTGTCACTCCGGTCCGGAATATCGGACCGACAGCAGTTGTCCCGTGCCCGTCCCCATGTCGGGGGGCGTCGATACGCTTGGGGAACGCACCGTTCTCCACCGTTCCACAGTCCCTACTACTACTGGTGAGAGAAAGAGAAGCGATACCTGCGGGGGGTGCCCACGGTGAAGTTCCGATGTGATCGCGACGCGCTGTCCGAGGCGTTGCAGACGGTGCAGCGCGGTGTGTCCTCCCGCCCCGGCATCCCGGCGCTGACCGGGGTCCTCCTCGATGCGACCGATGCGGGCCAGCTGACGCTCACGACCACCGATCTCGAGGTTTCCGCGCGGCTCACGATCGACGTGCAGGTCAACGATGCCGGCACCGCGCTGGTCCCGGCGCGGCTCCTCGGCGACACCGTGAAGTCGCTGTCCGATGCGCCGGTGGATGTCGAGACCGACCGGTCCCAGGCGCGCATCCGCTGCGCCGCGTACGAGGGGTCGCTCCGGCTGCTGCCGGTCGAGGACTTCCCCGGGCTGCAGGAGCCGAGCGGCACGCGGGTCACCGCCGAGGCGGGCGCGTTCGCCGAGGCGGTCTCGCAGGTCGGCCGGGCGGCGAGCCGCGACGAGGCGCGGCCCGTGCTCACCGGGGTACTGGTCGAGATCAGCCGCGAGGGCTGCATGCTTGTGGCGACCGACTCCTACCGGCTGGCCGTCCGCGAGCTCGTGGCGACGGCTGACGGCGAGGGGAAGGCGATCGTGCCGGAGCGGGCGTTGTCGGAGGCAGGCCGCGCCGCGTCCGCCGACGAGAAGGGGTCGATCGAGATTGCCGTCGACGAGTCGCAGGTCTCGTTCAGGGCCGGTGGCCTGACGATCACGTCCCGGCTCATCGAGGGCGAGTTCCCGAACTACCGGCAGCTGTTGCCCGAGTCGCACGAGAGCCGGCTGTCGGTCTCGCGGCAGCAGCTGCTCGACGCGGTGCGCCGTGTCGGCCTGCTCGCACGAGACACGACGCCGGTGCGCATGGAGTTCAACGCGCTCGGCGTCAAGCTCTCCTCGAGCTCCCCCGATCTCGGCAACGCCGTCGAGACGGTCGAGGCGCGATACGAGGGCGAGGACCTGACGGTTGCTTTCAACCCCGGGGACCTGATCGACGGGCTGACGGCCGCGGTGGGGGAGTCGATCCAGCTGGATGTGCGTGACGGGCTGAAGCCCGGCGTCGTACATGGCGAGGGCGACGGTTTCACGTACCTGGTGATGCCGGTTCGCCTGCCCGCCCCCGTCTCGTAGCGGCTACGCTGCAGCGGCGATGCTGCTGCAGTGGCTCGAACTGCGCGACTTCCGCAACCACGCGCACACCGAGCTCGACCCGCTCCCCGAAGGACTGCTCGTCGCGGTCGGGGCCAACGGTGAGGGCAAGACCAACCTGCTCGAAGG
>JBKPRM010000055.1:0-5533 GCA_046734555.1 Actinomycetota bacterium
GCGCACACCGTGACGGTCGACGGCCGTGGTGACGACGGGTCTCGCCGGCTCCAGGCCGAGTTCGTCCTCATCGCCACCGGTTCGTCGCCCTTCCGACCCAAGGGCATCCCGTATGACGACCCCGACGTGCACGACGCCGACGGGATCCTCCGGATCGATCACCTGCCGACGACGATGGCCGTGATCGGTGGCGGCGTGATCGGGTGCGAGTACGCGTGCATGTTCGCGGAGCTCGGCGTCGAGGTGCATCTCATCGACCCTCGGCCGGCGCTCCTGCCGTTCCTCGACGCGGAGATGGGCGAGCGACTCGCTGCGGCGATGCGGTCGCTCGGCGTGCGCCTCCACCTCGAGCGTCGGCTCGAGCAGGTGAGCCGGGCTGCCGACACGTTGACGGTCGCGCTGACCTCAGGCGCTGAGATCGATGCCGACACCGTGCTGGTCGCGTCCGGCCGTTCAGGCAACACCGGAGGCCTCGGGCTCGAGCACATGGGCGTCGAGGTCGACCGCCGCGGCTACGTCGTCGTCGACGAGGACTTCCGGACCGCCATCCCGAGCGTCTACGCGGCGGGCGATGTCGTCGGCTTCCCGGCCCTCGCGAGCGTCTCGATGGAACAGGGTCGCGTCGCCGTGTGTCACGCGTTCGGCTTCACGTACAAGCAGCAGGTCACCTCGCTCTATCCGTACGGTGTCTACACGATCCCGGAGATCAGCTGCGTCGGCCTGGGCGAAGACGCGGCTGTGGAGCGAGGGATCGACGTGGTCGTGGGCCGCGCGAGATTCGCCGACAACGTCCGCGGGCAGATCGTCGGAGACCGTGACGGCATGGTGAAGCTCGTCTTCGACCGGGCGAGCCGCAAGCTCATCGGCTGCCACGTGATCGGCGAACGCGCGTCCGAGCTCGTCCACGTGGGCCAGGCCGTGATCACGCTCGACGGCACGGTCGAGACCTTCATCGAGATGGTGTTCAACCACCCGACGCTCGGCGAGACGTTCAAGTACGCCGCGTACGACGCACTCGGGCAGCTCGGTCCCGCCTAGGGGACGGCCGACTTCCCGATCGCGATCACCTGTGCCGTTGTCTGTACGCTGACCCGCTGCGCAGCCTGCTCCGTCTCGAGGAAGTCGAGCAGGGCCTTGAACTTCGCCGGCTGGACGGTGTACGCCCCGCAGTGCGCCGGGCAGTACCGGTGGAACACGAACTGGATCCAGAGGCTGTCGCTCCCCGCCGCGACCGCGTCCTCCGCGTGCGTCACGTAGGTCTCCATCGTCGAGAGCTTCGTCGCCTTCTTCGGGTTGGGTGGCGTCCGCGTCGCGTATGCGTCGGCGGGCGGGACGGTCTCTCCGAGCTGGTTCTTGCCGACGTGGATCGAGACGCCCGAAACCGTCCGCGCGCTGTCGTAGCCGCAGCCCTGGACGATCTGCTCCGCGTTCGCGTCCCACGAACCGAACGGGTAGGCGAACGATGTCGGGTTGAACCCCCACTGCTGGAGCTGTGCACGGTCGTCGCAGACCTCGTGCTTCGCCTCGTCCGGTGACAGCGGCTGGATGTTGGCGTGGTCGACGGTGTGTCCGGCGATCTCGTTGCCGAGCCGCGAGAGCCGCGTCAGCTGTTCGACGGTCATGTGGTCAGGGTCGCCCGCCAGGATCGGCCCGCTGTTGATGAAGAACGTTGCGTGCATGCCGTGCAGCCGCAAGGGCCGCCGCGCGGCGAACTGGTCCGCGGTGCCGTCGTCGAAGCCGATCGTGACGTACACGGTCGGCGTCAGGACGATCGGGACAGGGTCCGCCGCGGTCGCGGCCGTGGTCGGGAGCGTCCAGCCACCCGCGAACACAGCGAGTGCCAGCGCTCCGATGATCGTCGTCCGACGCCTGGGTTTGGTCGACACGGTTCCCTCCCTGCGATCGTCCTACGAGGAAGCCTATCCTCGCGGGCCCACGCGCGCCTCCGCCGTTCGGCCAGGGGACAGAGGTGATTCGCTCTCGGGTGCCCAGGGGCTTAGGATCGCGGTGCGCGTCTTCCCTGACCCGACGCGAAGACATGGCCTGGCGTTCGGTTGCGTTCATCACGCTCCTCGTTGCGGTGACCGCACACGCATGGGCCGCGTCCGCACAGACCGTGACCCCGACACCGACGCCGTCCCCCAGCCTGTCGCCGAGTCCCACCCCGACGCCGACGACGAGCCCGACCCACACGCCCTCCCCGAGCCACGGTCCGACGAAGACGGCGGCGGCCGACCCCACCGGGTCCGCCTCTTCCGTGGCGGCCGCCCCACGTGCGACCGCGGCGCCGGCGTCCGCGCAGGCTTCGGCCAACACCGCGCCAACGTCACTATCGCTCTCTCCCGCTCACCGGTCCCCCTCGCAACACCCCGCTCCGGATCGGCCTCGGCCCGTCTCTGCGAACGCGCCGTTGCCCGCTCCGACGTCGCCGGCGCTGACGGCCGGGGACCCGATCAGGTATCGGTCGGCCCGGGAGGCCGCCGCCCTGATGGCCATGGTCGTGATCGGCGGCCTCGCGGTCACGGTCGGCATCGCCGCACTGCTGTACCGGCGGGATCGCAACGCGCGCAGGCGGTACGTGTTCGCGGAGCCGGCCGGCGCTCACCACCGCTGACGATGGGCGCCGACCCTTCGAACCGCCGCGGCGCCCGGGTCAGGCCGTCTTCGTCGACGGGCCGCCCAGGTATGCCTCGATCACCGCGGGATCCTGCGCGATCTCCGAGGGGGCGCCCAGTCCGATCGTGCGCCCTTGGTCTAGTACCTGGATCCGGTCGCACAGCTGCATGATCAGCCGCAGGTCGTGGTCGACGACGACGACGGCGCATCCGAGCTCCGAACGGATCCGTCGGATGTTCCCGAGCAGCTCGTCGGACTCGGCCTCGTTCATCCCGGCCGCGGGCTCGTCGAGCAGGAGCAACGCGGGCCGGCGCACCACCGCGCGCGCGATCTCCAACCGGCGCTGCCGGCCGTACGGCAGGTTCACGGCCTTCTCGCGCTCGAGATCCACGAGCTGGAACCACCGAAGGACACCGAGCACCTCATCGTCGGTCGTCCCCGGCGGGGCGGCCGACTCGACGTTCTCGCGGACCGTGAGCTGCGAGAACAACCGGATGTTCTGGAACGTACGTGACAGCCCGGCGTCGGCGATCTGGTGCGGCTTGCGGTGACTGACGTCCTCCCCGAGGAAGACGACCACGCCGCTCGTCGGGTGCGAGACGCCGGACACCGCGTTCAGCAACGTCGTCTTCCCCGATCCGTTGGGACCGATCAGACCGAGGATCTCGTCCGGCTGTACCTCGATGTCGACACCGGCGAGCGCAGCGACCCCTTGGAAGCTCTTCGCGACGTCGGTTCCGCGCAGGATCGCCGCATCGGAGACCTCGGCGCGAGGTGTGATGCGGGTCGGTCCGTCCTCCTCCGATGAACGACTGCCGCGCAGGAACGGCAGCCGCCGCAGGAAGTCGTCGATCTCCCAGCGATCGAACAGCCCTTCCGGCCGCACGATCAGCATGACGATGATCAGGAACGCGATCGCGAACTGCACAGTGCCGGTGACCTTCGGCAGGTACCACGGGCCCAGACGGACGCCTTGCTCCACCCGGGCGAGCGTGTCGCTCAGGAACGTGATGATCGCGGCGCCGGCGACCGCGCCGCTCACCGACGTCCGGCCGCCGATCACGAGCATCGCCAGCAACGCGAACGTGATCGCGAAGTAGAACTGGTTCGCGTTGAACGCGATCACGCTCTGCGCCCAGAACGAGCCCGCGGCTCCCATCATCGCCGCGCTGAGCAGCCAGCCCGCGTACCGCACCCGGATCACGTTGGTGCCGAGGGCGGCCGCCGACAACGAGTCCTCCCGCGTCGCCCGCAACCGCAGCCCCGTGTTGGATTCCTTGTAGAGGCGACCGAGCAGCACGAACACGATCGCCGCCACCGTGCCGACCACGACCGTCGTGCGGACCGGCACGCCCGCGAGCCCGAGCGAACCGCGCGTGAACGTCGTCGCGTTCTGCAGGAACGTGTGGACCACGACGAGCAACGCGAGCGTGGCCATCGCCATCGTGGCCTCACTCATCCGGATCATCGCGCCGCCGAACACCGCCGCGACGACGAGCGCGACGAGCGCCGCGACGATGACCACCTCGACGAGGCCGAGGTGTGCGGTCTGCAACGCCGAAGGCAGGTTCGGCAACTGGCTCAACCGGAGGAATGGCGGGATCGACAACAGCGCGGTCGTATACGCGCCGATCCCCATGAACGCGACGTGTCCGAACGACACGATGCCGCTGTTCCCGATGAACACCTGCAGCGAGATCACCAACATCACGTTCACGAGGAAGACGACGAACGTCCGCGACGACGCGGTGGACCCGAAGCTCTGGGTGGCGCGCATCGCGATCAGCAGCACGACCGCGACGACCGCCCACCCCACCAGCGCCGGGCGCAGCCTGCTGAGTGGGATCGGAACGCTCACAGCTCGACCTTCTGTCCGAAGAGTCCCTGTGGTCTCACGTACAGGATCCCCACGACGATCAACAACGAGGCGGCCTGCGCGTACGGCAGGAGCGACCCCGGCAGGAGCGCCTGGAGGAACACCTCGAGGGTCCCGAGGAAGAACCCGCCGAGCACCGCGCCGCGCAGGTTGCCGAGCCCGCCGATCACCGACGCGATGAACGCCTCGATCACCGGCACGAATCCGGTCGTCGGGTTGACTGATGTGGTCCGCGCCATCCACAGCACGCCGGCGATCCCGGCGAGCAGACCCGACAGCAGGAACGCCAGCGAGATCACGCCGTTGGCACGAACGCCCATCAGCCTGGCGGTCGTGAAGTCTTGCGATGCAGCTCGCATCGATAGCCCGGCGCGCGAACGGCGAAGGAACACCGACAACGCGATCAGGGACACGCCCCCGATCACCGCCGTGATGATCGACAGGACGCTGATGCGCACCGGGCCGATGTCGACCGCGTTGCCGAGGAAGTCCGGGACCGGCACGCCGCGGGCCCGCACCGAGACCGCCTGCCGGAACGCCCCTTGGATCAGCTGCGCGACCGCGAACGAGGTGAACAACAGCGACACGAAGCTCGCGGTGCGCAGCGGCCGGAACGCGATCAGCTCCATCAGCACCGACGCGATGCCGGCGGCAAGCACCCCGACGATCGCGACGACGAAGAACGGCGCCCCCATATAGGTGGCCGCGAGCATCGAGTAGCCGGTGATCGTCACCAGCTCGCCGTAGGCGAAGTTCAACATGCCCATGACGCCATAGACCATCGACAGACCGAGCGCGAGCAGCGCGTAGATGCTGCCGAGCGACAGCGCGTTCACGAGTTGCTGCGCGAACTCCGACGGCGTCACGTCACCCCGCCTGACTGATCCCCAGGTAGGAGCGCTCGAGATCGCCCTCGACCAGCGTGTCGGTGGAACCCGACGCGACGACGCTGCCGACGGACAGCACGTACGCGCGGTCGGCGACCTCGAGCGCGCGATGCACGTTCTGCTCGACGAGCAGGATCGTGGTGCCGGCCGCGCG
>JBKPRM010000056.1:0-4154 GCA_046734555.1 Actinomycetota bacterium
ATCCCACCGCGCGCGATCCTGGTCCTCCAGCACGACGAGGTCGCCGCGAGCGTCGGTCCGCGCATCCCGCCGCGCGTGCTGCAGCAGCAGCAACGCGAGCAGCCCGGCCGTCTCGGGGTCTGCGGGGACGAGGTGATCGAGCAGCCGGGCGAGCCGGATCGCCTCTGTGCACAGATCCGCTCGCAGCAGCTCTCCCTGCGTTGCCTCGTAGCCCTCGTTGAAGACGAGATAGATCACGGCGCGCACGCCGCCCATCCGTTCCGGAAGCGCCTCGCCTGGTGGCACGCGATAGGGGATCGCCGCGTCGCGGATCTTGCGCTTCGCGCGGGTGAGCCGCTGTCCGAGCGTCGGCTCCGGCACGAGGAAGGCGCGCGCGATCTCGCGGGTGGTGAGGCCGGCGACCGTCCGAAGCGTGAGCGCCACCTGCGCGTCGAGCGCGAGCGCCGGGTGGCAGCACGTGAACAGCAGGCGCAGCCGGTCGTCGGGGATCTCGTGCATGTCGTCTCCCATCGCCTGCAGCTCGGCGATCTGCGCCGCGGCGGCGGCCTTCTCCCGCCCGACCCGCTCACGGCGCAACCGGTCGATCGCGCGGTTCCGCGCCGTCGTGAAGAGCCACGCCGTCGGATCATCGGGGACGCCGCGCCGAGGCCACTTCCGCAGCGCCTGTTCGCACGCCTCGTGCCAGACCTCTTCGGCCAGGTCGAAGTCGTGCGTCACGCGGATCAGGGTCGCGACGGCGCGTCCCGCGTCGTCGCGGTACGCGCGTTCGAGGACGGCGTCCGCGGTGCTCACATCGTCCCTTCGACGATCGGCCGCACCTCGATCGAGCCGGTCTTCGCGCCGGGGATGCGCGCCGCGGCCTCGATCGCGGCGTCGAGGTCCGCGACGTCGACCAGGAAATACCCCCCGAGCTGCTCCTTCGTCTCGGCGAACGGTCCGTCGGTCACGAGCCGTTCGCCGTCTCGCACCCGGACGGTCGTCGCGGTCGCCGTGGACTGCAGCTCGTCGCCGCCGACCATCTGGCCCTTGGCCGCCATGTCGCTCGCGAACGCGTCGTACTCGGCGTAGACCGCGTGCCGTTCCTCATCGGACATCTGCTCGAACCCACGCTCGTCGCCGTAGATCATCAACAGGTACTTCACGTGGCACCTCCTCATCGGCCCTGCGGCCGTTCCCTTCGATAGACGGACGGCAGCGCCGGGATCCGACATGACCGGTCGGATATCGCGCTAGCCTGGAGACGCTATCCCACCCTGCGATGAGGAGGCTCGTCACCGATGTCCCGTGAGACCGACTGGCACGTGTTCGACAAGGCGTGCGAGATCACCGCGATGGCTGCCCGGGGGACCGCCGGCGGTGTGAAGGCCGACCAGATCGCCGACATCTTCCGCCAGGTTCACACGGCGCTGCGCGAGACGGCGGACGCGATGGAGGCGAGCCGCCCCGCCGGGTTCTAGCGGCCCGACACGTCGCGGAGGGAGATGATGCCGATCAGCCGGTCTCCCTCCACGACCGGGATGTGGCGGAAGCCCTCCTCGAGCATCCGATCGCGTGCCGTGGCGATCTTCGCATCGGGACCGAGCGTGATCGGGTCTCGCGTCATCCACCCGGCAACGGCATGACCGGCGGCGTCGTGCTCGGCGGCCAGCGCGCGGACGATGTCGCGCTCGGTGAAGATGCCGTGCACGCGGTCGCCATCGGCGATCAGGACCGCGCCGACGTGCTCGATGCTCATCAGCTGCGCCGCCTCGGCCACGGTCGCGTCAGCCGGGGCGGTCACCAGCAACGTGCTCATAACGTCACGGAGGGTCTCCATGGAAGGCAACCAGCCTAGCCTTCCGTCTGCGGCGCGGGTAGCCGTGCGGGAGTGGTACGCGCCGCGCTCGCGCCTCTACGCCTGGCGACGTGGCCGCCGGAGCGCGTACCGCACGCTCGTGTCCGAGGTGATGCTGCAGCAGACGCAGGCGGCGCGGGTCGAGCCGCTGTTCGTCGCGTTCATGCGGCTGTTCCCCGATCCGCGTGCGCTCGCCGCGGCGCCGCGGGCCGACGTGCTCCGTGCCTGGGCCGGGCTCGGCTACAACCGGCGGGCGGTCGCGCTGCACGAGACCGCCCGGATCGTCGTGGCCGAACACGGCGGCCGGATCCCGTTGAAGCCGGACGCGCTGCGCAGGCTCCCGGGCGTCGGCCCCCACACCGCCGCCGCGATCATGTCGATCGCGGGCGGCGAGGCATACGCCGCGAAGGAGGTCAACGTGCGTCGTGTCGTGGGCCGGGCGGGGCTCGGCACGACGACCGCTCGGGTCGAGGCGGTGGACACGCTCGCCGCCAACTGGCTCGATCGGGACGACCCCGGCGCATGGAACCAAGCGTTGATGGATCTCGGGCGTGAGCATTGCCGCGCGACGCCGCGCTGCGGTGGCTGTCCGATGGCTCGCTGGTGCCGAGCGCGCCGGGCCGGCATCGTCGCCCACTCCCCGGCCACACCGCAGGGTCGCTTCGAGGGCTCGACACGGCAGGTCCGGGGCCGGATCGTCGACGTGCTCCGGACGCGTCCCTCGGCGGGCCCCGCCATGCTCGCTCGCGCGACCGGATGCAGCGAGGCGCGCGTGAGCGACGCGCTCGCGGGACTCGTCCGCGACGGCGTCGTCGATCGGACGGGCCGCTCCTACGCGCTGGCCGCCGGTTGACGGACTACGGCGTGAGGTACGGCTGATCGGGAACCGGGATCTGCTCGGCGGCCTCGCCCTGCACGTAGACGTCCCGCTGGAACGGGAAGACCGCCCCCGTGACCCGGATCCACTCGTCGTTCTGGTACTTGCTCGGCTCGAGCCCGACGATCCGCGCCTGGGCGACCGTCGCGTCGGCGACGCAGCACGTCACGATGTAGCGCGTCAGCAAGATCTGGTCGGGCGCGCTCGCCTCCTTCGTGACGAAGCCCTCGAGGGTGATCGGCTCGCCCGCGTGATCCTCGAGCTGTCGCATCGCATCGGGGAACGACTGCGCAGCGCCGATGTCCACGAAGTCCAGCGGCTCCGTCACGTCACGAGCGGTAGCGCCGATCGCCGAACCGCCGAAGGTTGCGCGCTTGCCGACCGAGTAGGTGCCGAGGGTGGCCGGAGGCAACGCGAGCACCAGCACGACCGGCATCGCGATGAGGCCGAGGCTCCACGCCGTGCGTCGGTCGATGGACGCCTCGTGGACCGTGCGCGCGGTCGCGAGGCGCCCGATCGCCGCGAGCGTGAAGATCCCGGCGCCCATCGGAACCAGCCACGCGGTCCGCGAGGACAGGTACAGGTACGTCCGTCCCGTAAAGAGCAGCGTCCAGAACAGGGCTCCCCAGGTCGCGAGGACCAAACCGGTCGCGACACGAACCGGGCTCCACCGAGCGCGAACGGCGATCGCGATGCTCATCCCCACACCACCTGTACCCACAGCGTGCCGACCAGCGTGACCGCGGTGACCACGATGACGACGGTTCGCAGGAACCCCTTCGAATACGTCCCGAGGTACAGCGCTCCGAGCTTGAGGTCGACCATCGGGCCGAAGACGAGGAAGGCGAGCTGTGCGGAGGGGCCGAACGCGGTGAACGAGGCCGCGACGAAGGCGTCGGACTCCGAGCAGAGCGACAGGATGAACGCGAGTCCCATCATCGCGAGCAGGCTGAGGATCGGCAGCGTCGCCACGCGATCGACGACCGAGGAGGGGACGAAGGTCTGGATCGTCGCTGCGATCAGAGCGCCTGCGATCAGGAACCGCGCCATGAACACGAGGTCGCCCGTGAGATGGGTGAAGAACCGCCGAGCTCGCGGCTCGTCATGATCGTCGGGTTCGTCGCTGACCGTCGCCCCACGCAAGAGCTCGCCGGGCCTGCGCGAGCCGATGACCCAGCCGACACAGATCGCGACGAGCATCCCGAGCAAGAAACGGCCGCCGACCATGACCCACAACGAGTCTCGCCCGCGGTACGCGACGAACGTCGACGCGACGACGACGGGGTTCACGATCGGCGCCGCCAGCATGAACGTGACCGCTGCCGCCGGACTGAGGCCCTTGCGTGCGAGCCGTCGCGCGACCGGGACGGAACCGCATTCGCAGACGGGGAACGCGATGCCGGCCACCGCGGCCGCCGGCAGCTGCACGGCTCGCGGGAGCGT
>JBKPRM010000057.1:0-13569 GCA_046734555.1 Actinomycetota bacterium
CCGGCCGAACACCTCGACGAGCCGGACCACGCGCCGCCGCTCGAAGGCTTCCGCGTGTTCCGGGTGCCGGCGGGATCAGGCGTCGTGATGCACCCCGGGGTGTGGCACGGAGCACCCATCGCCGATGGAGGGCCCGCCAAGGCGATCGTCCTCTTGCTCGAGGGGACGGGACGGGACGACGTGACGATGGTGCGTTTCGACGAGACGCCGATGCTGATCGAGGAGGGGTGACCGGGTGGCAGAGATCGTCTTCGACGGCGTGACGAAGGTCTTCGACGATGGCACCGTTGCCGTGTCGGACCTGAACCTCCGGGTGGAGGACGGCGCGCTGATGGTGCTCGTCGGACCCTCCGGGTGCGGGAAGACCACCTCGCTGCGCATGGTCGCGGGCCTGGAGGACATCAGCGGTGGCGAGGTACGGATCGGCGACCGCGTGGTGAACGAGGTCGCACCGAAGGACCGCGACATCGCGATGGTGTTCCAGAACTACGCGCTGTATCCGCACATGACCGTGTTCGACAACATGGCGTTCGGTCTACGCCTGCGCCGGATGCCCAAACCCGAGATCAAGGACCGCGTCCAGGACACGTCGAAGTTCCTGGAGCTCTACGACCTGTTGATGCGCAAGCCGGGGCAACTTTCGGGTGGGCAGCGCCAACGGGTGGCGATGGGCCGCGCGATCGTGCGAGAGCCGAAGGCGTTCCTGATGGACGAGCCGCTGTCGAACCTCGACGCGAAGCTCCGCGTGCAGATGCGCTCGGAGATCTCGCGGTTGCAGCGCGACGTCGCGGTCACGACGGTGTACGTCACGCACGACCAGATCGAGGCGATGACGATGGGAGACAGGGTCGCGGTGCTTCGCCTGGGCGTGCTGCAGCAAGTCGCCTCTCCCCAGACCCTCTACCGGCGACCGGCCAACCTGTTCGTGGCGGGGTTCATCGGCTCGCCGGCCATGAACCTCGTCGGCGGCACGCTGCGGGCCGGCGACGACGGCGCGCTGCGGGTCGAGTTCGGCGAGCACACCGTGACGCTCGATCCCGCCGCGGTGACCGAACGCCCGGCGCTCCGCGCCTACGTCGACCGTCCGGTGATCATGGGCGTGCGCCCCGGCGACCTCGAGGATGCTGCGCTCGAGCCTGACGCGCCTGCCGAGAGCCGCATCAAGACGATCGTCGACCTGCGTGAGGACATGGGGTCGGAGATCCTCGTGCACTTCTCGATCGACGCGGAGCCGGTGCTGACCGCCGACATCAAGGAACTCGCGATCGAGCGCGGGGAGGCCGACGAGGCCGGGGAGCTCGAGCAGCCGAAGCGCGCAGCATTCATCGCGAGCTTCGACGCCGACTCGACCGCGGCGGAGGGTGATCGCATCGAGGTGCTCGTCGACACGAAGGCGCTGCACTTCTTCGACCCCGAGACGAGCGACGCGATCTGGCAGGAGGCGTGAGCACCCCGGCTCCTCGCGCCGAGCGCGGGATCTACTTCGATGCGTGGTTCCCCTTGCAGCACAACTACCATCCCAGTCTACCGCCGCGCAGGCTGCGGATGATCGATCACATCGAGTCCTACCGCGGCACGATGCTCGTGTGGGCCGCGCTCGGAGGCGGCGTGCTGTCGCTCCCCTACCTCGAAGAGGAGGCCTTCGGGCCAGTGCCCGCGCGCTTCCGGATGTATGGCTTCGTCAACGACGCCGAGTTCATCGCGGCATGCGGCAGACGCGGCATCGATGTGTTCGGCGTGGTCTTCGAGCACGCGTGGGAGTTCCCGGCGCGACTGAACGAGGCCGAGGACGAGATCCTCGCGTTGAACGAGGCGGACGACGCCGGCACCCCGGACTGGCTCGGGATCCGCGAGTTCTGGCAGGACCGCTACCCGAAGCTCTGGCGCTCCCGGGAGCACTACTTCCCCGACGGGGTACGCAACGCCGACGGCGGCGACGTCGACGACATCCTGGAGGAGTGCGCGCAACGCGACATCTACGGCGAAGCATGTCACGCGCTCTGGATCGAGTGCCCGGAATACGAGCACTGGAACTGGATGATGGACCGCAACAATCCGGTGTGGCGCGAGTACCTCAAGGCGGTCGTCCGGATCCAGATCGACGCCGGGGTGCAGGGTGTGCACTTCGACGAGTCGGAGTGTCCGATCACCTCGCTGCAGTACGGCGGGTGCTTCTGCGACACGTGCATGCGCGGGTTCCGGCGCTACCTGACCGACCTGCCGCCGGACGAACGGCCGGCCGAGCTCGCCGATACCGATCTCGAGACGTTTCACTACGGCAGCTGGTTGCTGGAGCGCGGCCACGACTTCAAGTCCGACCGGGAGTCGGCACCGCTGTTCTTCGACTACCTCCGGTTCCAGCGACGCAACATCGCGCGCTACTTCGGTGAGCTGGCCGACTACGCGCGGGGATACGCGGCGAGCGTGGGCCGCGACATCCGTATCTCGGGGAACTTCTTCCACCTCTTCGATCATTACTTCGCGCTCGAGCCCAAGGTCGACGTCATCGTCACGGAGATGCGCAACACGACGTATCGTCAGCCGTCGTGGTACCGCTACGCGGCGGGCTTCGGTGGGCCGAAGCCCGTCGTCGTCGTCGAGAACCCCTACGGCGGCGTGGTGCCCGAGATGGTCGAGGCGCTCGAGCACGGGCGGGGATACGACCGCTTCCGCCGGTCGCTCTACGAGGCAGCCGCCCTCGGCGTCAACATGAGCGTGCCGTACGGCGCGTGGATGGGACGCGTCATCGAGGATGCCTTCTATCCGCCGCACGACCTGGCGGTCGAGATCCAGACGTTCCTGGCCGATCACGAGTCGCTGTTCGGACGCGATCCGACGCTGGCCGAGGTCGCGGTCGTCTTCTCGATCGAGAGCAATTACCGGGCCCTGGCTGCGCGCGAGGTGATGGCCGACAACCGCACGAACGAGATGCCCGAGGGTGAGCAGCCGTTCGGTGTCGTCTGCGACGCGCTTTCCACGGCGATGCAGCCCTACGACGTCGTGTTCTTCCCCGAGGGGGAGCTGCGGCCCGACGATCCCGAGCGCCAAAACCTCAGTCGGTACCGCACGGTGATCCTGCCGGGGTGCTCGTTCCTGACGGAGGCACAAGCCGATCTGCTCGACGCGTTCCTCGCGAGCGGTGGCCACCTCGTCGCGCTGGGCGAGCCGGGTACGAACCTCGAAGCCGAGCGCCGGGACCGGATCACGGGTCACACGAGCACGGTCGTCGCCGAGCTGGCGGCTTTCTCCGTCGACGCGCTGCCGGACGGTCCGCAGCTGCGGGTCACCGGCGGAGGCCCCACCGACGCGGCGACGACGTTGCAGTCCGTCGCGCGCGGTGCGGCGCTGCACCTGATCCGCTACGACCACGACGAGGAGGCCGACGCTGTCGCGCCGCTCGACCAGGTCGAGCTTCAGCTGCGCGTGCCCTTCACGGTCGCGTCGTGCGAGGTGCTCGACCCGGACGGACAGGCGAAGCTCGGCTGGCGGCAGGTCGACGGCGACGTGGTGCAACTGCAGCTGCAGGACGTGCCGCTCTACTCGATCGTGGTTCTCGACCGATGACGTACAAGCTGCTCGGCGCGTTCGCCCATCCGGACGACGACGTCTACACGCTCGGCGCGACGCTCGTCGCCCATCGCGGTCAGCTCGAGACGACGCTGGTGTTCGCGACCAGCGGCGAGCGCGGTCCGATCACCGACCCCGACGCGGTGTCGCGAGACGAGCTCCCCGTCGTGCGGGAACGGGAGCAGCGGGCGTCGATGGAGGCACTGGGCGTCGCCGACTCGGTCGAGGCGCGATTCCTGCGGCTGCCGGACTACTCCCTGCCGGACGTGCCGTTCGAAGATCTCGTCTCGCGGCTGCAGGAGATCCTCGTCAAGGTCCAGCCGGACGTGGTGGTGACGTTCGGACCCGACGGCATCACCACCCATCAGGACCACATCCGCGTCGGCGAGGCCACGATCGCGGCGTTCGACCGCGCGCATCTGGACGCGCGGCTGTTCCAGACCGCGCTGCCGCAGTCGGCTGTCGACCGCCTCTACGCCGAGGCCGATGACGCGGGACATGGACCAGAGAACAGCCTGCTCAACGTCGCCGGCGTGCCCGACGACCGGATCTCGGTCCGATTCGACTCCCGCCCGTACCGCGCGTCGAAACTCGACGCGATCTTGGCCCACAGGACGCAGCTCTGTGAGTGGGAGCGGGTCCCCGAGTCGCTGCGGTGGATCTTCCTCGATGAGGAAGCGTTCGTGCAGGCGCGTCCGACCGGCGGCGCGATCCAGCCCGGGGCCGATCTGTTCGCCGGCATCGCGCCGCGATCGACATGACCGGCCGACCTCGTGTCACGGTGGTCGGAGCGATCAACGTTGACCTCGTCGCAACGGTCGAACATCTGCCCGCCCCCGGAGAAACGGTCACGGGTGGATCGTTCGCCCGTCACCAGGGAGGGAAGGGCGGGAACCAAGCGGTCGCGGCCGCCCGCGCGCTCGGTGACACCGGCGACGTTTTCATGGTCTGCGCGATCGGGAGCGACGACCTCGGGAGAACCGCTCTCGAGGCGCTCCGCACCGAGGGCATCGGCATCGAGCCAGACGACCCGACCTCGGACCAGCAAACCGGTGTTGCGCTGATCCTCGTTGATGCGAACGGCGAGAACGCGATCGCCGTGGCGCCGGGTGCCAACGACACCCTCGGAGCAGCCACCGTGACCGATGCACTCGACGGCTCGGCACCGACCGTCGTGCTCGCGAGCCTCGAGGTCCCGGCCGGGGCCGTGACCGCCGCCGCCAACTGGTGCGGCGAACACACCGTGCCCCTCGTGCTGAACCCGGCCCCGATGGACGCCGAGCTCGTCGCGAGTCTGCGTGATCGTGTCGGGTACATCACCCCCAACGAGCATGAGCTCGAGCAGCTCGGCGACGCCGTCTCCGGCGCCCTCGTGATCGAAACCCGCGGCGGGGATGGTGCGATCGTGCACGGCCCGGACGGGGACGAGCACGTGCCCGCACCGAAGGTCGAGGCGGTCGACACCACCGGCGCCGGCGACTGCTTCAACGGCGTCTTCGCGGCCGGCCTCGCCGAGGGCCGCCCGCTTCGTGAAGCCGTCGAGCGAGCGATCGCCGCGGCGGCGATGTCGGTCACCCGGGCCGGCGCGCGAGAAGGCATGCCGACGCGCCACCAACTCGACACTCGCTGACCTCCGTTCAAGCGCTGTACCGATACGGTTCGGGGGACCGCACATCGTGCGGTCGGAGGGGATCCGATGCGAGAGGTGGAGCTCCGACCGAGATCTGTCTCGGTGCTCGAGGGATCTGCCCTGCCCCGTGACATGGCGAAGCTTCGGGCATCGCTCGACGGGGCGACCGAGCGCCTCGCGGGACGAACCCTCTGGCACGTCAACTCCACGGCCGAAGGGGGCGGCGTCGCCGAGCTGCTGCACCAGCTCCTGGGCTACATCACGGGCGCCGGCATCGCCTGCCGGTGGCAGGTCGTCGAGGGCACCCAGGACTTCTTCCACGTCACGAAGCGCATCCACAACAGGCTGCATGGGTCACCCGGAGACGCAGGACCCCTCGGCGATCCCGAACGAGCGATCTACCGATCGGTCACCGAGGCGAACCTCAGGCCGTTCCTGGAGGTGGCGCGGCCGGGGGACGTCGTCACGCTCCACGACCCGCAGACCGCCGGACTCGTCGCTCCACTCATCGACGCGGGGTTGCGCGTCGTCTGGGTCTGTCACGTCGGCGTGGATGAACCGAACGACACGGTCCGCTCCGCATGGGAGTTCCTGTTGCCGCTCGTTCAGCGAGCCGACGCCGTCGTGTTCTCCCGCGCGACGTACGTCTGGGACGGCCTCGTCCCGCCCGTCTCGCTCATCCCGCCGTGCATCGACCCGACGTCGCCGAAGAACGTGGAGCTCTCCGCGGCGATCCGTGATGCCTACCTCGTCGGAGCGGGTGTCATCGCACCGAGCGGCCTGCCCGCCGCGACCGCAGACACACCCAGCGTCCGCTATCGCGCGGAAACCGTGGAGGTGGCCCCGGCGCCGGGCGATCGACCGCTCATCGTCCAGATCTCACGCTGGGATCGGCTGAAGGATCACGTCGGCGTGCTCGAGGCGTTCTCGACCCACGTCGACCCGAGCCTCGACGCCCATCTGCTGCTCGCCGGTCCGGCGGCGGGATCGGTGGACGACGACCCTGAAGCGAAGGAGGTGCTGGCCGACAACGTCGACGCGTGGCGGAAGCTTCCGGATGCCGCCCGCGAGCGGATCCACCTGATCAGCCTGCCGATGGACGACCCGGAAGAGAACGCGTACATCGTGAATGCCCTCCAGCGCGAAGCGACGGTGGTCGTGCAGAAGAGCCTCGCCGAAGGGTTCGGCCTCACGGTCGCCGAGGCGATGTGGAAGACACGGCCTATGGTCGCAAGCCGCGTTGGCGGCATCCAAGATCAGATCGTGGACGGCAAGAGCGGACTCCTGATCGACGCCCGCGACCCCGAGGCCTTCGGCACAGCGGTGACTTCCTTGCTCCGGGACCCAGGCTTCGCGCAGGCGATGGGGCACGCAGGCCGCGAGCGCATCCGGGGACACTTCCTCCCGCCGCGCTTCCTGTCCAAACACCTCGACCTTGCGACCGGGATCGCCGCTCGCGATCCGGCCGTGGGGAGCTAGACCGGTCGCCTCGCCGGGCAGCGTTTCCGGCTGAGCCGGACGACCCAGGCCGCCGAACCGCCAACAGACCCCACGCCGTCACGTGCAGGGCGGCTCGCTCGGCTGCGCACGCTCGATGCCGACGCGAACACCCCGTCGCCCCATGAACGTCGCAAGCCTGAAGACCGTGTCCAAGAGCTCACCAGCCACGGCGTGGCGCGGAGGCACGATCGTCACGAGTCGGACGTCGCCCGTACGCGACGTGCGATCGAGCTCCTTCTCGAGCGTGTCCCAATCCGGCGGGAGCACATCAGGCAGCGTGACCCGGAGGTTCTCACCCGTCCGAAGCAGCTCGTGCGTTCCCTTCATGTCGCCCACCTCCTCCTCTCCACCGAAAGGTGGCACCGCATCCTCCTGCCGTCCCGGGTCGACGGTCCCGCCGGAAACGGGTCCGAGGACCCCCGTCCGCTGGTGGTCCACGCCGCACGATGGAGCCGGAACGGAAAGGATCGCCGTAGGGGCGGCACGAGGATCGGAGGGACAGATGGGAACCGCGACGACAACGATGCCGACCGATCCCTCACGGACGACGGAGCGAACGACGGCGGGCGATGCGGGAGCCGGGCCGGTTCGGGTCGGTCCGATGACCGAACGGGTGTGGAGCGAGATCGGCCGCCACTCCTTCGCGGTCATCGGCTACGCCACGCCGGCGAACGATCCGCGATCGAGTGGGGTCCTCTACAAGCTCGCCGGGCGACGGATGTTGGTGGCGGTGTCGGATGACAGCTGGAAGGCCAAGCACATCGCCGCCAGCGGTCGCGTCGCCGTGACCGTCCCGGTCCGCCGGGCGGGCGCGCTCTCCCTGATCGCTCCCATCCCTCCGGCAACGATCAGCTTCCACGGCTCGGCGACGGTGCACGCTGCCGGCTCCCCCGACGCGACTCGCCTCCTCGGCGAGTTCGGGCGGATGCTGCCGGCCGACAGTCGACCACGAGCGTCGATCATCGAGATCGAGCCTGAGGGGAGGTTCGTCACGTACGCGATCGGGATCCCGCTGCGACTGATGGCGGATCCGGAGGCCGCGCGGGCGAACGTCCCCATCGGGTGAGGATCTCCGTACCGAAGGAGGGATGCGGGATGGCAACCGAGCTGGGAACACAGACCGATGGTCTCCGCGAGAAGGCGCTTCGGCGCCTCAAGAAGCGCCGCGACTTCCACGCACATCTCCTCGTCTACGTCCTCGTCAACAGCTTCATCGTCGTGATCTGGACGGTGACGAGCGATGGCGGATTCTTCTGGCCTATCTTCCCGATCGCCGCATGGGGTATCGGCGTCGTCATGAACGCGTGGGACGTGTACCGGGGCGACGAGTTCGACGAAGACCAGGTGCGCCGCGAGATGGAGCGGCTGCAACGGCGCGGTTGAGCGCCCGCGGCGGGCGGGATCCGGCGAGAGATCACGCTGCGCTACGCTGCCGCGGTGGCCCAGGACGCGGCTCGGGCTGAGAGCGACCGGCGACTGATCGAGGCGGGCATGGTGCTCGCCTCGGAGCTCTCCCTTGACGCGGTCCTGCTCCGGATCGTCGAGTTGGCGGTCGATCTGACCGGAGCTCGCTACGGCGCGCTCGGCGTCCTGACGCCGGACGGTGACGCGATCCAGGAGTTCATCACCGTCGGCATCACGAAAGAAGAGCGGGCAGCGTTGGGAGACCCGCCGACGGGGCACGGCCTCCTCGGCGCGCTCATCCGCGACTCCCGTCCCCTGCGCATCCCGGATATCGGCGCAGACCCCCGTTCGGTGGGGTTCCCACCGAACCATCCCGCGATGACCTCGCTCCTCGGGGCACCGATCGCCGGCCGAGGACGGGTCTTCGGGAACATCTACCTCACGGACAAGCAGGATGCGGAGGCGTTCAGCGAAGAGGACGAGCGGGTCCTCGTCGTCCTCGCGACGCAGGCTGCGGTCGCCGTCGAGAACGCCCAGCTGTACGACCAGGCGAGACGAGCGGACGAAGAGCGCCGCCGCCTCGAAACGCTGGAAGAACGCGAGCGGATCGCCGAAGAGCTGCATGACGGCGTCGTCCAGTCTCTGTTCGCTGTCGGGATGTCGCTGCAAGGTGCGTCCGCCATGAGTCAAGATCCGGAGGTGGAGACACGGCTGCAGAACGCCGTCGACGACATCGATCGGGCGATACGCGATCTCCGCAACTACATCTTCGGCCTCCGCCCCGGCGTGCTGGCCGACCGTCGGCTCGATGACGCGATCCGAGAGCTCTGTCGCGAGTTCGAAACCCGCACGGGGGTGATCGCGATCGCCGAGGTAGACGCCGCAGCAGCGGGAGAGCTCTCATCGAGCTCGGGCGACGTGATCCAGCTCATCCGCGAGGCGCTCTCGAACGTCGGCAAACATGCGGATGCAACCACCTGCCGTGTCAGCCTGCGGCGCACCCCCGATGGCATCGAGCTGGCGATCGACGACGACGGGAGGGGCTTCGACGACGAGTCCGCGTCGGGCATGGGCATCCCGAACCTCCGGACCCGCGTCGAGCGGATGGGCGGCGCGTTCCGTCTGCGAAGCAGCGGCGGAGAGGGAACGACGGTGACCGCGCTGCTTCCCCGCTGACCACAGATCACTGCACGATCAGCGCCGTGACCATGCCGAACATCCCTTCGGGTCCCTCCACGTGGCTGAGGATGTGGCAGTGGAACGCCCAGACGCCGGGCTGCGTCGCGTGCACCAGCAGGTCGTAGCGCTGGCCGGGCGCGACCACCAGGGTGTCTGCCATGTATCGGTTCTGCTGCGAGAGCGGGAACCCGTCCACGCCGACCACCTGGAAGTGGAAGCCGTGCAGATGCATCGGGTGCAGCAGCTCGCCGTCGTTCGCCATGTGGACCAAGACCCAATCGCCTCGGTCGGCGATGATCGGCAGGGTCGAGGGGAACCCCTTCCCGTTCAGCGTGAACCCGAGCGGGCCGTCCCCGAGGAACAACGTCGACTCGACGTCGGGATCGACGCCGTACACGGAAGACCAGCCTCGATCCGGAGCGACGATGAGCGCACCGTAGAGCCCGGATCCGACCTGCTCCGCCGAGTTGAAGTGCGAGTGATAGACGTACATGCCGGGCGGATCGCGCACCGTGAAGTCGTATCGGAACGACATGCCCGGCATCACGGGATCCTGTGTGATGAACGGCACCCCGTCCATCGCGTTCGGCACCGTCAAGCCGTGCATGTGTAAGGCGAACGGCTGATCCATCTGGTTCCGGACGAACAGCCGCACCCGGTCGCCGGGATGCACCGTGATCTGTGGGCCGGGCACTTGACCGTTGAACGCCATCGCGTCGACGACGGTGCCCGTCGTCGTCTCCCATCTGACGCGCGACACGGTCAGTTCGAAGACCTTCCGACCTCCCTGCATCGTCGGGCGAAGTGGCTGGTTCCCGATGCCCTGGGTGTTCGGTCCGTCCGTGAGCTGAGCGACGAACGCATCGACTCCCGCCCGGTGTGCATCGGCCATCTCTTGGGCGGTCATCGTGTCGGGAGCCGCGGTTGCGCTCGCTCCCGACCCGGTGGCGTGCAGCGTCCCTTCGGACACCATCAACATGCCCTTCATCCCGGCGCTCGCATGTCCTGGTGCCGTGCACTCGGTGACGTAATCGCCGGCACCGAGGCCGGGCACGTCGAGCGCTGCGGTCGTGCCACCGTCGAGCAGCGGTGTCGCGTAGGTCTGATCGCCGACGAGCACGGCGAACGAGTGCTGGGACCTGCCGGTGTTCGTGACGTTGAACGTGAGTGGCGCGCCCGCGGGAGCGTCGATCATCTTCGGCTCGATCGTGAGTTCATCCGTCAGCGAGACGTCGAACGTGCTGGTGGACGACGCCTCGGCCGCGACGGGTGCGGATGCGGATCCGCCCGAACAAGCGGCGCCGACCACGACGAAGATCGCCGCGGCGGAGAGGATGAGACGTCGCATCGCTGAAGCTCCTTCCCGAAGCATCCGTGGGTGTTGCGAGCAGCGGTAAGTCTCGTGGGGCGCCACGACGCCGTCGGGTGACGAACGGCCCTGCGGAGGCGGGACCATCGGCCGCTCTCGACACGGCCACCGGGAGGCACGCTGGCGGTCATGTTCGTGCGGTACTTCATCGAGCTCCCGTATGCGGCCAGCGATGTCGAGCGCGCGTTCACCACCGCTCCGGCCGCGTGGCTCCCACTCGTCGCGCAGCAGGCACACCTCCGTGGGGAACGGTTGCTCGCCGACGTCGGGATCGGCGACGGGCTCCGGATCGCGCACACGGTCGAGATGGCGGTCGGATCACCGATGGATCTCCCGACGAAGCTCGTCGTGCCGCTGTCGTGGACGCCCACGGGCAGCAGGAGCTTGCTGCCCTCGATGGAGGCCGACATCGAGATCGCCCCACTGGGAGCGGAGGGATGCCAGCTCGCGATGAGTGCTCGGTACGATCCGCCGCTTCACGCGATCGGGAAGATCCTGGATCAGGCGGTGCTGTTCCGCGTCGCGGAAGCCACCGTCAAGGACTTCCTCGATCGCGTCGGCGAAGGCATCCGACGTGAGATGGGCGTGTGTGCCTTGGGCACAGGCAGCAACGGATAGGATGCCGAGGTCGTGACCTCGAACGTCCCACCCCTCCGAGTGATGCTGGTCGACGACCACGAGGTCGTTCGCGATGGGATCCGCGCCATGCTCGCCGCGGAAGACGACATCGTCGTCACGGCGGAGGCAGGTTCCGTTCGAGACGCGGTCGATGAGGCGGCCCGCGCACGGCCCGACGTCATCGTGATGGACGTGCGGCTGACCGACGGCAGCGGCATCGAGGCGACCCGCGAGATCCGCGCGCAACGACCGGCGACCAAGGTCTTGATGCTGACGTCCTTCGCCGACGACGAGGCACTGTTCGCCTCGATCATGGCCGGAGCATCCGGCTACGTGCTCAAGCAGGTGAAGTCGAACGACCTCGTGCGGGCGATCCGGGCGGTCGGGGCCGGCGACTCGCTGCTCGACCCCAGCGTCACCACCCCCGTCCTCGAGCGGCTCCGCAAAGGCAAGCACCTGATGAAGGACGAGCGCCTCGCGCGGCTGTCTCCACAGGAGGAACGCATCCTCACGCTGATCGCCGACGGCCGGACGAACAAGGAAGTCGGTGACGAGCTCCACTTGGCCGAGAAGACCGTGAAGAACTACGTCTCGTCGATCCTGTCGAAGCTCGAGGTGGCTCGCCGCGCCGAGGCGGCCGCCTACCTCGCTCGGCACACGACGACACCCGGAACCGTTGCCTGATCGAGCCGCTCAGACGCCGCGGATGACGAATCCGCTCGTGTCGGGAGCGGCCTGGATCGCGGCCACGACCTCGCGATCCGTCGGTCGATCGCCCAACGCCACGACGTGACCGCCGATCGACGGAGCGGACCATCCGATCGGACCAAGGAGGACGACCGTGCGTGCCCGCATCGTGTATAGCTCGATGAGGTCCTGCGCGGAGGTGCCCATGGCCGGATCCTCGCCCGCGAGCCAGGGATCGAGCACGACGACGTCCGCGCCTTCGACCAGCGGGCAGTAGCCCTCTCGGCCGCCGATGCACGTGTAGTCGGGCGCCGTCGGACCGGGGCACGAGATCACCTCGTACCCAGCGGTCTCCAAGGCGCCGCGGAGCCGCTCCCGTTCCACCGGATCGGACTCCACCAGTAGGACCGTTCCGCCTGGCCGCATCGCGACTCTCCTTCCTCGTGTCAGCTTCGGATGGCAGCAGATGCAGACGTCGCCGCCAGGTGCGCGCCCCACGCGCGTGCTCGATCGATCTCCCCGGCGATGAGCGGTCCCTTGGTTCCCGAGACGAAGAAGCTCTCGGCCCGCGCGCTCACACGGAAGCCTCTTCGCCGGAGGCGCCTCTCCGCGCCTCGCGCGGCCGAGCCGGGGACCCGCGGCTTGTCGATCCGGGTGTCGAACGCCGCCGCGATCGCCGGCGCTCGCGGCGTCCTGACGCCATCGAGCCACTCCCGCAGGCCCACGCCGGGCGAGACCAGCGGACCATCCACCTGCTTCGCAGCGTCCTCGCGCGTCGACGAGCGACTGAGCCCGAAGGCGTGTGTCGGCCCGCCCACCACCAGGACGGACACGTCGTTCTCGATCACCGTCGGGGCCGCACTCACCTCGACGAGCTCCGTCTCGCAACGGGTCGACAGCCCATCGGCCACCGCCTGCGCGATCGCCTGTGTGTTCCCGAACATCGATTCGTAGACCACCAGCGCGCGTCCCATCGGGTTACTCCTTCCCTCTCGTATCGGGCCGTCTCGTCTCCCGCTCACGTCGATCCGCGGTCACCGATCCCGAGAGCAGCACCGCGCAGGCGAGTCCGAACCCGGCGGCCACGACGACCCCCTCGGGGGAGAACGCCTTCGCGCCGGGCACGTGGGCGCTCGCCTGGAACATGCCGGCGAACAGGAGGTTCACCTGGTAGAGCGCCCCCATCACGGCCATGACCGCCCCGAACAGCAGGCCGGCCACTCTCCGGCGCCAGAGCAGCACCCCGGCAACGACGAGCGCCGGAACGAGCAACGAGAGATCGACCGCGAAGACGAGGTGGACCCCTGCCGCGGGCACGTGCTCCAGCAACTCACCGGTGATCGCGAAGCGGATCGCGAGCGTTACCCAGAGACCGCCGAGGACCGCTCCCACGCTCACCAGGAAACCGCCGATCCACCTCGCCGCTCGCCCGCCGCGGAGCTCGGACGCGATCGCGCGGACGTCGAGACTCATCACGGCGAGCACCGTCGCCCAGATCGAGAGTGTCAACAGCGCGACGTGCAGCAGGAAGATGTCGTTGAAGGCCGCACCGAACGCGTAATACGCGTAGTTGTAGACGCCGTAGGCGAGCACCCCGACCCAGGCTGCCTGCGCC
>JBKPRM010000058.1:0-4782 GCA_046734555.1 Actinomycetota bacterium
GCGTATCACCGGTCGCTCCGCGAGAAGCGCGCCCTGCACTCTCCGCTGGACGACATCCGCGGCGTGGGTCCCGCGCGGAAGAAGGCGCTGTTGAAGCGGTTCGGGTCGCTGACGAAGCTCCGCGCCGCGAGCATCGCCGAGATCGCGCAGACGCCCGGCGTCGGCCCGGCGGTCGCGGCGACCATCCACGAACAGCTGCACGCGCCCGTGGACGGGCGGGCGAGCGCGTGAGCCGCGACGTCGACGCGGTCCACGGGTTCACGATCATCACCGGCCTCTCGGGTGCGGGCCGAACCGAGGTCGCGCGTTCGCTGGAGGACCTGGGGTATTTCGTCGTCGACAATCTGCCGCCCGCGCTGCTGCCGAAGATGGCCGAGCTCACGATGCGGCCGGGCTCCCCGACGAGGGTCGCGATCGTCGTCGACGCGCGCGGCGGGGTGTTCTTCGGCGAGCTTTCGAAGGCCCTCGAAGAGCTCCGCGGCCTCCATCGCGACGCGCGCATCGTCTTCCTGGAGGCATCGGACGAGGATCTGGTTCGGCGGTACGAGTCGACCAGGCGCCGGCATCCGCTCGCGCCCGCCGATCGGGTGGTCGAGGGCATCCGCAAGGAGCGCCAGATCCTCGAGCAGTTACGCGGTGACGCGGATCTGGTGATCGACACATCCGGTCTCACGCCTCACGAGCTCCGCGACCGGGTGCGCGACGCGTTCGCCGACGCGCCGCCCGAAGAGGGACTCCAGGTCTCGGTCGTGTCGTTCGGATTCAAGTACGGGACCCCGCGAGACGCCGACCTCTTGTTCGACGTGCGGTTCCTGCCCAACCCGCATTGGGTGCCGGAGCTCCGCCCGTTCCCGGGGACCGATCCCGTCGTTCGCGACTACGTGCGCGGCGCGGATGGCTACAACGTGTACCTCGACCGGCTGCAGGCGCTGCTGGACGTCTCGCTGCCCGGCTACGTCGCCGAGGGGAAGAGCTACCTCACGATCGCGATCGGGTGCACCGGCGGCCATCACCGTTCGGTGGTGGTCGCGGAAGAACTCGCGGCGTGGATCCGCGCGCGTGGCCTCCCGACGGTGCTCGTGCATCGCGACGTCGAGCGCGGGTAACGCGAGGGTCGGGCGGTCACGCCGCCCGATAGCATGGGTGCGATACCGCAGCTGACCAGGGAGGTTCCATCCGTATGACCGTGAAGATCGGCGTGAACGGGTTCGGGCGCATCGGGCGCAACTTCTTCCGAGCGGCCAAGCAGACCGGGGCAGATATCGACTTCGTGGCGGTGAACGACATCACCGACGCGCACACGCTGGCGCACCTGCTGAAGTACGACTCCGTGTTGGGCACGTTCTCGGGCGAGGTGACCTCTTCCGACAGCGTCATCAGGGTCGACGGCGACGAGCTTCGCGTCCTGGCCGAGCGCGATCCGGCGAACCTGCCCTGGAAGGAGCTGGGTGCGGAGATCGTGATCGAGTCGACGGGTCTGTTCACCGATCGGGAGAAGGCGGCGAAGCACCTCGAGGCCGGCGCGCAGAAGGTCGTGATCAGCGCACCCGCGAAAGGGGAGGACCTCACGGTCGTCCTCGGGGTCAACGACGACATGTACGATCCCGCGACCCATCACGTGATCTCGAACGCGAGCTGCACGACCAACTGCGTTGCGCCCATGGCCAAGGTGCTCGACGACGCGTTCGGGGTGGAGCAGGGGTTCATGACGACGATCCATGCGTACACGAACGACCAGCAGATCCTCGACCTGCCGCACAAGGACCTGCGTCGCGCGCGCGCGGCCGCGGTGAACATCATCCCCACGACCACGGGTGCGGCCAAGGCCGCCGGCATCGTGCTGCCCCACCTGAAAGGCAAACTCGACGGTATCTCGATGCGGGTGCCGGTACCCGACGGTTCCGTCACCGACCTCGTCGCGACGGTGCGCTCCGAGGTCTCGAAAGACGCCGTGAACGACGCCTTCCGCGCAGCCGCCGAGAGCGGATCGCTCGCCGGCAAGCTGGTCTACACGGAAGACCCGATCGTGTCGTCCGACATCGTGGGAACGCCGGCATCGTGCACGTTCGATGCGCTCTCGACGATGGTGATGGGCTCGACCGTCAAGATCGTGGGTTGGTACGACAACGAGTGGGGCTACTCGAACCGGCTCGTCGACCTCGTGCAGCTGGTCGCGAGCTCGCTGTAGCCCGTGACGCTGCGAACCCTCGATGACCTCGGCCAGGTCGACGGAGCCCGCGTGTTCCTGCGCGCCGACCTCAACGTGCCACTGCGCGACGGCGTCGTCGCCGATGACGCGCGGATCCGCGCGACGGTGCCGACCATCGTGGAGTTGTTGCAGCGCGACGCTCGCCTCGTGGTCGCATCCCATCTCGGGCGCCCGAAGGGCGAGCCGCGGACGGAGCTGCGCCTCGCGCCGGTCGGCCGCGCGCTCGCCGACTCGCTCGCGATCCCCGTCCGAGCACTCGAGACGGTGACGCCCGGCGACCTCCCCGACGATGACGTCGTGTTGCTCGAGAACCTCCGATTCGACCCGGGGGAGGAGGCGAACGACGTCTCCTTCGCCGGCAGGCTCGCCGAGCTCGCCGACGCCTACGTCGACGACGCGTTCGGCGCCGTCCATCGCGCGCACGCCTCGGTCTCGGCGTTGCCGGAGCTGATGCTCGCGTCCGGCCGCCCCGCCGTCGCGGGTCGCCTCGTGGAGCGTGAGGTCTCGGTGCTCGGCGGGCTGCTCGCTGACCCGGACCGTCCGTACGTCGCGATCCTCGGAGGCGCGAAGGTCAGCGACAAGCTCGCCGTGGTGTCCTCGCTCGTCGAGCGCGTCGACGCGCTGGTGATCGGCGGTGCGATGGCGTTCACGTTCATCGCTGCGTCGGGCGGTTCCGTGGGTCGCTCCCTCGTCGAGCCGGCGCGTTTCGACGAGGTGCGCGCGGCGACCGATGCAGCGCGGCGGCGCGGCGTTGAGATCCATCTCCCGACCGACGTCGTCGCGGCGCCCGCGATCGAGGCGGGAGCGCAGGCACGCACGGTGCTGGCGACCGACATCCCCGGCGACCTGATGGGCCTCGACATCGGTCCGCGCTCGGTCGAGGCGTTCACCCACGTCATCGCCGGCGCGAAGACCGTCCTGTGGAACGGCCCGATGGGGGTGTTCGAGCACGAGGCGTTCGCCGGCGGCACGCACGCGATCGCCCGTGCCTGCGCCGAGGCGAGCGCGTTCACCGTCGTCGGCGGTGGCGATTCGCTCGCGGCCGTCCACGAGGCCGGGATCCAGTCGTCGTTCGATCACCTCTCGACCGGCGGAGGCGCCTCGCTCGAGTTCCTCGAGGGCCGCGCGCTCCCCGGCATCACGATCTTGGAGGACCAGACGTCATGAGCGATCGGCGGCCGATCATCGCCGCGAATTGGAAGATGCACAAGACGCATCTGGAAGCGATCCAGGCCGTGCAGAAGCTGAGCTATCTGCTCGACAAGACCGATACCGACCGCGTCGACGTCGTCATCGTGCCGCCCTTCACCGCGCTCCGCTCGGTGCAGACGCTGCTCGACTCCGACAAGATCCCGTACGCCCTCGGTGCTCAGAACCTCCACCCGGAGGAGCAGGGCGCGTTCACCGGCGAGGTCTCGCCGTTGATGCTCGCCGCGCTCAAGGTGGAGTACGTGATCGTCGGCCACTCGGAGCGCCGGAAGCTCTTCGGCGAGGACGATCTGTTCGTCAACAAGAAGGTGCGGTCCGCGCTCGCGCACGGCATCCGACCGATCCTGTGTGTCGGCGAGACCCTGGAGGAGCGCGACGCCGACGGCACCGAGTCGAAGGTCACGGAGCAGATCCGCCGTGCGTTCGACCAGGTCGACGCCGAGCAGGCCGCCACGGTCGTGGTGGCGTACGAGCCGATCTGGGCGATCGGCACCGGCCGCAATGCCGAGCCGGCCGATGCCGGCCGCGTCGTCGACGTGATCCGGCAGGCCATCGCGAGCAGATACGACGACGGGGTGGCGGGGGCCGTTCGCGTGCAATACGGCGGTAGCGTCAAGCCCGGCAACATCCGGGGCTTCATGGCGCACCCCGAGATCGACGGAGCGCTCGTCGGCGGCGCGAGCCTCGACCCCGAGGAGTTCGCCCTGATCGTGAAGCGCTGATATGAGCGACTCACTGCTGTACATCTGCCTGGACGGGCTCGGCGACGATCCGCATCCCGTGTTGGACGGGCGGACCCCCCTCGAGGCGGCCACCACGCCGAACCTCGACGGGCTCGCGAAGCGCGGCCGCACCGGGACGGTCGTCACGGTGGGGTCCGGTATCGCGCCCGAGTCAGATATCGGCGTGTTCGGCATCCTCGGCTACGACCCGAGTGAGGAGCATCCGGGCCGCGGGGTACTGGAAGCGATGGGCACCGGGATGGACTTCGACGACGGCGACCTCGCGTATCGCATCAACTTCGCGACCGCCGCATGGCCCGAGATCATCGATCGCCGGGTCGGTCGGGGGCTGTCATCCGGCGAGGCACATGCCCTCGCGCGAGAGGTGAACGAGGCGCTCACGCTGCCCGACGCGACCTTCGAGCTTCGCGCGACGATCGAGCACCGAGGTGCGCTCGTGATCCATCCTGCGGGGGATGCCTTGTCGGCGGAGGTCACGAACACCGATCCGGCGTACCGCCGCGAAGGCACCCTCGGGGTCGCACTGGAGGCGTTCGACCCGGTCGTCGTCACCGCGGAGCCGCTCGACCGGTCAGACGCCGCGAAGCGAGCCGCGGATCTCACGAACACGTTCGTCGAAGG
>JBKPRM010000059.1:0-6331 GCA_046734555.1 Actinomycetota bacterium
AGGAGCGGGCGGCCGACGCTGCGGCCGGCTGGGACGGCGGCGGCTATCGGGCCTTCACCGACGGCAAGCATGTCCTCGTCGTGCTGCGGACCGCCTGGGACGACGCCGGGGAGGCCCGCGCCTTCGCTGGAGCCCTCACGACCTGGTCGGCAGGTTCATCGCTCGTTCGGGTTGACGCCAAGGGGTCGACGGTCACCGTCGCGTTCGCCGATGCTCCCGAACCGCTCGCGGCCGCACGGTCGCCCCAGAAGTAAACCTTTCGCCTCCGGAGCTGGTCTATCTCGATAGGCCGCTGCACGCGTCACCGTCGCAGAACCCCGCGGCAGAGGTGCGTCGAACGGTTCAGCGGCTGCGTCCGACAGCCGATGCGGAACAGGGCAACGGCGAGAGGCGGATGGACGATGGCAACCGAGGTCTCGGCAGACCGGCGAGCGCCGCGCGTCCGCGGCGTCGCGGCGTCGCCCCGGCTCCGGCTGACGCTGGTCGTGCTGGTCACGATCGGCGTCGTCGGCGTCTCCGCGGTCCGTGCGTCGGGGCGCTCCACGTTCCGTGACGAGCCGCCCTTCGGAGAGCTGTGGATCGGCACCGCCAACACGGCCACCGTGCTGGCCGGCGTCGACCCCGAGATGAGCGAACTGTTCCTCGGGGGTCGATCGTCGGTGGTCCTCGGCGCCGACGACGGATCGCAGACCGCGATGGCGTGGTCGAGCGCCGCGACCTTCGCCGACGACCTTGCCGCCGGCCGGATCCCGCCGAGCGTTCGCGTGGTGCTCTACGACCCGGAGGGTTGGGACGCGACGCCGCCCGCCGAACGACGCGACCCCGGTGCCGCGATGCGCGCGTTCGGTGAGCTCGCGCGGGCGAACGGGTTCCTCGCGGTGATCGCCCCGCACCCCAGCCTGGTGGCGGTGCCGCGTGCCGTCTGCGGGCTCCAAGACGGTGAGTCCACGGAAGACGCGTACCTGCGGTGCGGCATCCAAGCCGATGCCGCGAGGTATGCCGACGTCGTGGAGGTGCAGGGCCAGTACCTCGAGACCGACCCCGTCGCCTATCACGCGTTCGTCGCCGCCGCCGCCGTGCAGGCGAGGCGGGCGAATCCGAGCGTGGCGGTGGTCTCGGGCATCTCGACGACCTTCACGGCCGACCCGCAGGTGCTCTACGCGGCCTGGCGATCGGTGATCGACGTGGTCGACGGTCACTACCTGAACGTCCCGGACGGCTTCCGACCGGGCGCCGCGGTCGCGTTCCTGCGTCTGGTGGCTGCGACGCGGGACTGAGCGCTACTCGCCGAGTGACCGCGTCTGGGAGTCCTTCTTCGCCTTCTTCTCGGCGCGCTTCTCCTTGACGCTCTTCTGGGCCTTCTTCTTGACGTTCTTGCTCGCGCCCTTGTCCTTCGCGTGCGCCATCGGAGCCTCCCGCGGGATCGGTGGGTTGGTCCCGCAAGCGTAGAGCACGGTTGCCCCGGCGCAAAGGCTGTGAGGACGTGGGCGGCCGCCTAGACTGAACAGCTCCGACCGAACGAGCGTTCCCGGAGGCATGCGGTGACCAAGTACGTCTACGACTTCTCCGAGGGCAACAGGGACATGAAGGACCTCCTCGGGGGCAAGGGTGCGAACCTCGCGGAGATGACCAACATGGGGCTGCCGGTTCCCCATGGCTTCACGATCACGACCGAGGCGTGTCTGACGTTCCTGGCGGAGAACGGACACCCCGCTGGTCTGATGGAAGAGGTGGATGAGCACCTCGCGACCCTCGAGACGGCGATGGACAAGCGGCTCGGCGACCCGTCCGATCCGTTGTTGGTGAGCGTCCGGTCCGGAGCGAAGTTCTCGATGCCGGGCATGATGGATACGGTTCTGAACCTGGGTTTGAACGAGTCGTCCGTGGCGGGGTTGGCCGAGCAGACGGGTGGCGACATGCGGTTCGCGCTCGACGCGTACCGCCGATTCATCCAGATGTTCGGCAAGATCGTGATGGACGTTCCGGCCGATGCGTTCGAGGACGCGCTCGAAGAGGCAAAGGCGGCGAAGGGTTCCGCAGCGCAGGACACGGACCTGGACGCCGACGACCTGCGCGGGTTGATCGAGCGGTTCCTCGCGATCTATCGCGAGCACACCGGCGCGGATTTCCCGGCCGATCCGAAGGAACAGCTCCGGCTCGCGATCGAGGCGGTCTTCAAGAGCTGGAACGGCAAGCGCGCCCGCGACTACCGACGCCAGAACAAGATCAGTGACGACCTCGGCACGGCGGTGAACGTCGTCGCGATGGTGTTCGGCAACCGCGGCGACGACTCGGGCACGGGCGTCGCGTTCACGCGCGACCCCTCGACGGGGGAGAAGGTGCCGTACGGCGACTACCTGGCGAACGCCCAGGGCGAGGACGTGGTCGCCGGCATCCGGAACACGCTGCCGTTGGCCAAGCTCGAGGAGCTCGACCCGGCGTCGTACACGGGCCTGCGCGACGTGATGCAGACGCTGGAGTCGCACTACCGGGACATGTGCGACATCGAGTTCACGATCGAGAAGGGCCGCCTGTGGATCCTGCAGACGCGGGTGGGCAAGCGCACGGCCTTCGGCGAATGGGTGATGGCGAACGACATGCTCGGCGAGGGTCTGATTGACGAGGACACCGCGCTGCTGCGTGTGGATGCGAACCGGCTGGAGGAGCTGTTCAAACGGCGCGTCGAAGCCAACGGTGCACAGCCGATCGCGAAGGGCCTGAACGCCTCGCCGGGCGCGGCGACCGGCGCCGTCGTGTTCAGCGCCGACGAGGCCGAGCGCTGGGCCAAGGACGACGGCACGAAGGTGATCCTCGTGCGCCGCGAGACCACGCCGGACGACTACCACGGCATGATCGCGGCGCAGGGGATCTTGACGAGTGCCGGTGGCACGAACTCCCACGCGGCGGTGGTCGCGCGGGGCGAGGGGATCCCGGCGGTCTGCGGGGCAGACGGGATCAAGATCGACGTCGGCTCGCGCGCGTTCAGCGCCAACGGCACCGTCGTGCGCGAGGGCGACACCGTCACGATCGACGGGTTCACCGGCAACGTCTACGTCGGGGACCTGCCGCTCGCCGATTCGGTCCTCGAGAAGGCGCGGCAAGGAGACACCGAGGCGCAGGACCAACCGATCTGGCAGGCGTTCGAGCGGCTGATGCGCATCGCGGACGACCGCCGGCGGCTGCGGGTTCGCGCGAACGCCGACACGCCGGAGCAGTCGACGAACGCACGCTCCCGCGGGGCGGAGGGGATCGGCCTGTGCCGGACCGAGCACATGTTCCTCGGTCAGGAACGCGTCGCGGCGGTGCAGCAGATGATCTTCGCCGAGTCCGACGAGGAGGAGCAGGCGGCGTTCGATGCCCTGTTGCCACTGCAGCGGGGCGACTTCGTCGGGATCTTCCGCGCGATGGACGGGCTGCCGGTGACGGTGCGCCTGCTCGATCCGCCGCTGCACGAGTTCCTGCCCGACCTCACGACGCTGTCGGTCGAGGTCGCGGTCGCGACGGAGCGCGGCGAGGACGCGTCGAAGCAGGAGGCGGTGCTCGCGAAGGTTCGACAGCTGCACGAGGCGAACCCCATGCTCGGCCTGCGCGGGGTGCGACTCGGGATCTTGAAGCCCGGGCTGTACGCGATGCAGGTGCGCGCGATCGTCGAGGCGGCCTGCGAGGTCCGGTCTGCCGGCGGCGATCCGCAGGTCGAGATCATGATCCCGCTCGTCGCGACACGGCCGGAGCTGCAGCAGACGCGCGATGAGCTCGAGCCGATCGCGCACGAGATCCTGGAGCGCGAGGACGTGTCGTTGAGCCACCTCGAGTGGGGCACGATGATCGAGCTGCCGCGAGCGGCGGTCACGGCCGGCGAGATCGCCTCGAGCGCGGACTTCTTCTCCTTCGGGACGAACGACCTGACCCAGACCGCCTTCGGGTTCAGCCGCGACGACATCGGGAAGTTCGTCGCGACCTATGAGGAGCGCAAGCTCGTCCCCGCCAACCCGTTCGTCACGATCGACCGACCCGGTGTCGGCCGCCTGATGCAGATCGCGAGCGAGGACGGGCGCGCGGCGAACCCGTCGCTGCACCTCGGGATCTGCGGGGAACACGGGGGCGACCCCGCGAGTGTCGTGTTCTGCCACGAGCTCGGGTTGGACTACGTGAGCTGCTCGCCGTTCCGCGTCGAGACGGCCCGGCTCGCCGCGGGCCAAGCGGCCGTGGGGGAGTTCGCCTCGGCTGCCGCGTGAGCCATGGGCATCATCGAGACAGCACTGATCGCGCAAGCCTTCGCGCAGGGCCGTCTGTCCAAAGCGATCGGGGCCGGGCTCGTCGCCGAACGCGGTGAGCTCGCGGACGCGCGCGAACGCGCGCGTGGAGTCGCGGCCGCGAGGTCGAAGTGGCTCTCCGATCATGGCGCTGCGCGGTCCTTCCCGTGCGGCGTCGTCCGGCCCGACGGGCTGATCGATCCGACCGTGCGCGAGCGGCGACCGGAGCTCTCGGTGATCGCGGCGATCCGGTCGGTCGACCTCGTGGACCTCGACGGCGACGCGGTGCTGCGGCCGGTCCACGAGCCGATCGACCCCGAGCCAGAGGTCGTGCTGACCGTCTCGTGGGTCGACGCTTCGGGCGGGTCCAGAGAGCAGCGGCTGTCGTTCCGTTCCGCCTGGGACGCCTGGGCCGCGGCCGACAAGCTCCGGCAGGCGATCGCCGTGTGATGTGAGGTTCGTCACCGGCCTCACCGGCGTCGCATCGTAGCCTCCCCGTCCCTCACCTCCCCCCGGACTGAGGAGGTGGCATGCGGATCATCCGCACGCGCCGCGCGGGAGTGGCGTTCCTGCTCGCGCTCGGCGCCTTCACGGTCGGCGTCACCGCTGGGGTGGCGCACGCGCATCCGATCGACACCTGGGTGCACGACCACTCGAGCGACGTGATCAGACCGCGCCCCGACGGGCTCTCTGAGATCCAAGCCACGTTCGGCCCTGTGTGCGGCGACAACTCCAACGGCGCTCGCTCGTACTGGCCGGCGCAAAGCGCGGACGGCGATGGCTACGTCTACTACGACACCTACATCGGCAAGAACGTGGGCGGGAACATCCGCAACCACGTCCTGTACGACCGGCACGACGGCGCGGTCCGGTGGCTGGTCGGCGGCTACAACTGCCGCTACATCAGCGGGACCACGGACTGGTCGTTGCACGCATGGGGCGCGGCGATCGACACGAACAGCGCGACGAACCCCGTCGGTCAGGACTACTGGAACGGGCTCGGGGCCGACGGCAAGCACTACGGCACCTACCTGCCCGACATCTGGCGAGGTCCCTACCCCGGGCACAAGTTCTTCTGGGGCTTGAGTTGGCCGAACAAGCCCGACCCGATGCACTTCCAATCCGCGACCGGTTACTGAGCAGGAGGGCACATGCGAACGAGATCGTTGATCGCCGCTGTCGTCTGCGCGTGCGGCGTGCTCGGATGGGCGGTCGGCCACGCGTCGACGCCTGCGGTCGCGGCGCGGGAGTGCCCGGCCGACGTGGGTGCGGCCGACCGAGGGATCGGCGTGGCCGCCGTCGCCGGAAGGAGGCTCGTCGGGGCGGCACCGGCATCGGTTGCACCGGCACCTGCCACAGCGGTGCTCCGCCACGTCGCGACCACCGCCGGGGCCGTGGCCTACGTCGAGGATCGTCCCGGCGCAGACGCGGTCGTGGTCGCCGTGCACGGCACGGTTCGGGTCCTGCCGCAGTCCGGCGACGCGTTCCATCCGACGTGGTCGGGTGCCGGCGACGTCGCGTGGGGCGTCGACGACCGGTTATTCGTGCGCTCGGCGTCCGGACGTGAGCGGGCGGTGCCCGGTCCGCGGCCCGGCGGGATCGTGTTCGCACCGGTCTTCGTCGGCACCGACATCGTTGCCGCGGTGTCGGCCGGACCGACGCACGCGGTCCCCGAGGACGGATGGTCCGACGATCTCTGGCGCTTCGACGGCGGGCGGTGGCATCGGCTGACGTCGTTCCCGGCGGGCGCCGATCGATGGTCGGCGATCCGGACGCCGTTCGTCGCACCGGACGGCTCCGTCGAGTTCGTGGTGGTGCAGGGCCGTGGATCCGAGAGCGAATTCCCCCGGTTCTCGTTGTGGCGTGCGAACGGGCGGCAGGTGCAGCGCGTCGCGACGCTCGACGGGGAGCGCTACCTCGCCGGGTACGCACCCGACGGCGCCAGGCTGTGGAACGTGCCCGATCGAACCACCGAGACGTGGCTGATCCAACGCGAGACCCCGGGCGGGTTGTCGACGGTGGGATGTGGCGCCGTCGCGGTCGAGCCGATGGACGCGCCCGATCCCGATCGAACGGGC
>JBKPRM010000060.1:0-4079 GCA_046734555.1 Actinomycetota bacterium
ATCTGGATGCACGGCGCGCCTGTCTGCAGCGCGAGGTCCATCACCTTGCACACCTTCTGCGCGACGACCTCGCCCATCGAGCCGCCGAAGACGGTGAAGTCCTGCGATGCGACGAACACCTTGCGTCCGTCGATCGTGCCGTATCCGGCGACGAGCCCGTCACCGGGGGGCTTGCGCTTCTCCATGCCGAAATCGCTCGAACGATGCACCGTGAATGGATCGGTCTCCACGAACGAACCGGCGTCCATCAGGATGTCGAGGCGTTCCCGGGCGGTGAGCTTTCCCTTCTCGTGTTGCTTGTCGACAGCGCCGGGGCCGCCCGGCATCAGTGCCGCCTCGCGACGCTCCCGCAGCTCATCGATCCGCTCTTCGACGGTCCGCTCGTTCGACGGTGGCTTCTCGGTCTTCGCCATATCGGGAGTCTAGGGGAGCGGGGTTGGGCCCTCAGCACCCCTTGATCGGCCAGCCCGCCTTCCTCCAGCCGCCGATCGCGTGCACCATCCTGATCGTCACGATCGAATTGCTCCTACCGTTCAACGCTCGCTTCGACAGTTCCCACGAGCGCCGTGTCCACGTCTTGTATCGGTCGGGCCACATCGTCGCGGCGTGCTGATACAGGCCGAGGTACATCCCGGTGGCGGACTTCGCGTGCGGGTCCAACCCGCTCTCGCGTTTCGCGATGCAGATCGCTCGTGGCGCACCGCCGCCGACGGGTCCGAACCGGTCGACCGCGCAGGCGATGCGCCTGCGCATGAGGTGGTGCGTCGACTCGGATGACTGGCGCGTGAGGTCACACGGCCCCGAGCTCGGCGACACAGCCGGGGAGACCGTTGCCGTCACGGCGATGAGCAGGGGGAGCGTGACGACGGCCACGAGGAACCGTTTCGGCACGCTCGGACACTAGCAGCGTCATCCGACGTCGACCCGACCACCCACCCGCCAATAGATGCCGTGATCCCTCGCGAGGTATCCCTCGTCGACGAGCGAACGTCGCAGGGCGGCGTTGTCGTTGAAGAAGACGCCGACGATCGCGTTGACCTCCTTCTCGCCGTACCGACGTCCGGGGTCGAACTCGAGCGCGATCCGTTCGAGCACGATCCGTCGTTTCGACCGTTTCGCCGGGATCTCGGTGAGTCGGCCGTCACGGAAGAACGTGCGCAAGACGATCTCCTCGTCATCGTTGGCGGCGCCCAGCGCCAGACCTGCCTCGCGCGGCGGGCCGACGAGCTCCGCCGCGTGCCGGAGCGTCTCGCGATCCACCCGGTACGTGCGACGGTCCTCGGCGACGGTGGCGACGCCCGCAGCGGTGAGTTTCCCGAGGTGGGTCTGCACCCGCCGCCGCGCGATCTCGAGCTCGACCGCAAGTTCGTCGGCGGTTCGGTCTGCTCGCGCGAGCGCGCCGGCGATGGCCAACCGCTCGGGGTCGGCCAATGCACGAACGATCTCGTCGGGGCTCCCTCGCATGTCGGCACCTGCTCATAGCATGCTGACATGCAGCTGACCGAACCGCAGCAGCGCACGCTCGACCAGCTGATCGGCACCCACCGTCCCGTCTTCCCCACGGATCTCGCCCAGCGGCTCCGCGACCGGATCGAAGAGGCCGCGCGCGGCCTCGAGCTCCACGACGTGCTCTGGCTCGGGAAGGAGCGCCTGAACGATCTCGATCGCTGCGAGGGAACCTTCTGGTCGAAGCTCTCGGGTGAGGCGCCGCCGTTCGCGCACAGCCGGTCGACGGCGGTCGGTGTGGTCCAGCACCGGGCGATCGAGGTCGCGGTCGGGGCTCGCGACGATCTCGACCCACACGAGATCGCCTCGCTCGCGGCGACGCGCACCGCCGAGCGCGAGGAGCGCTTCGCCGAGTACTGGCGCGAGCTCAGCTCGTCAGAGCAGGACGATCTGCTGATGGAGGTCGCGCGGCGCACGCTGCTGTTCGAGGGCTCGTTCCCGCCGTTGCGCGAGCTTCGTCGCGAGCTCGCGCCGGCCGTCGAGGTGCCGATGAAGGCCGAGCTCCTCGGTGGCTCCCTCGTGGTCTCGGGCAAGGTCGACCTGATGCTCGGCCGTCCCGATCGCACGCAGCCGCTCCGCGCCCAGCGGCTGTTGATCGATCTGAAGACCGGCGGCGCCTATCCCGAACACGCCGAGGACAATCGCGCGTACGCCCTCGTCCACACGCTTCGGTTCGGCGTGCCCCCGTACCGGGTCGCGTCCTTCTTCCTCGAAGGCGGCACGTGGCAGGTCGAAGACGTGCACGAGGAGCTCCTGTTCCACGCGGCCGAACGCGTGATCGCGGCCGCTCGATCGGCGGCGGCGCTTCGCGGCGGGCGCGACGCCGACCTCCGCCCCGGTCGTTGGTGCGCCTGGTGCCCTCGGGCCGAGCTGTGTCCGGCCGCCGACCCGGGACCGGACGCCCCGTCGCTCGTGGCGTGAGCTCGACGCGCCGCTGCTAGGGTTCCCGCTCCGTCTCGGTCTGTCCGAAAAGGGTGAGAACGATGGGGAAGGACGTGTACGAGATCGGCGAGCTGCCGCCGATCGGCGAGGTTCCGCGGCAGATGCACGCGATGGTCGTGCGGCCGGATCGCTACGGCGATCCGCGGCTCGCGATCCAAGACGAGGTCATCGACGTGCCGGAGCTCGGCCCGCGCGACGTGCTCGTGGCGACGATGGCCGCCGGCGTCAACTTCAACAACGTCTGGGCCGCCCGCGGCGTGCCCGTCGACGTCACGAAGACCCAAGCGCGCTGGGACGAGCCGACCGACTTCCACATCGTCGGGTCGGATGCGAGCGGCATCGTCTACGCGACCGGCTCCGACGTCACGAACGTACGGATCGGCGATGCCGTCACGGTCCACCCCGGCCAGTGGGATCCGGACGACCCCTGGATCGCGGCAGGGAAGGATCCCGGCCTCGCCGCGACCTTCCGCGTCTGGGGATACGACACCTGCTGGGGATCGATGGCCCAGTTCACGAAGGTGCAGGACCACCAGTGCATGCCGAAGGCGGAGCACCTGACCTGGGAGGAGGCGGCAGCGCCCACCCTCACCGGCGGCACGGCCTACCGCATGCTCTTCGGATGGCCGCCGAACACGGTCCAGCCGGGCGATCCGGTCCTCGTCTGGGGTGGCTCCGGCGGCCTCGGGTCGCTCGGGGTGCAGCTCGTGACCAACGCCGGCGGGCGCGCCGTCGCCGTCGTCTCCTCCGACGCGAAGGGTGCATACGCGAAGGGACTCGGGGCCGTCGGCTTCATCAACCGGAAAGCGTTCGACCACTGGGGTGTGCCGCCCGCGTGGGACTCGCCGGACTGGAAGGGCTGGTTGGACGGGGCCAAGGCGTTCGGCAAGGCGTTCTGGGAAGCCCTCGGGGAGAAGACCAGCCCGAAGATCGTCTTCGAGCATCCGGGACAAGACACGATTCCCACATCGAACTTCGTGTGCGACCGCGGGGGCATGATCGTGATCTGCGCGGGCACCTCCGGCTACGACACCATGATCGACGTCCGCTACCTCTGGTACATGCAGAAGCGCTACCAGGGCTCGCACCTGATGAACGACGAGCAGGCGTTCGCCTTCAACGACCTCGTCCGTGAGCGGAGGATCGTGACCACCCTCGGCCACGCGTACGACTACGGCGAGATCCCGGAAGCCCACGCGCTCATGGAGGAGGGGAAGCTCCCCGAGGGGAACGTGAGCTGCCTCGTGAACGCGCCCGAGCGCGGGTTGACGGCGCTGCCCTAGGCGGCGGCCAGCCAGGGCACCTCGAAGACCTGCACCGGGTCGGGGAACCCTTTCATCGTCGCGGAGCCGCGGTCGATGAACGTGAAGCCCTTCCCCATCGCGAGCTCGCGGATCGCCGACGGCGTCCAGATCGTGGACGGCTGCGCGGCGGCACACATGCGCGCCGCGAGGTTGACCGCGGCGCCGAACAAGCGGTTCGCCTCGGCGATCGGCTCCCCGGCGGCGAGTCCCACCCGGATCTCGGCCTTCGGCGCGTCCGCTTCCCGCGCGGCCATCGAGCGCTGGAGGGCCACCGCCGCGCTGAGTGCATCGTGGGCCGAGGTGAACGAGGCCATCACACCGTCGCCC
>JBKPRM010000061.1:0-3159 GCA_046734555.1 Actinomycetota bacterium
CGTAGAAACCGCTCGCCACCTTGACCGCGTAGGCCGGTGCGTCGTGGATGTGCCCCGCCTTCACGTGGATCTCACCACGCGCCTCGGGTACGTCGAGGTGGATCACCCCGGGGAGCTCGGCGCGACCTGAGCTATACGCGATGAACGCCGACTCGACCGCGTCGATGCACGCCGCCATCGGGAGCGCCGCCCGGACGTCAGCCTCGCGCAAGACCCGAACGGACGCCATCCGCGGAAGCCTGCCCGGCCGGATGCCTCGAGGACAACCGTCGGGTTTGAGCCGTCGGACACCCGAGGACTAGCGTGGCGAGCATGGATCTTCCACTGTTCGAGATGGAGCGGTACCAGTCTCTGTACTGGCACCTCGTCGACTACGACCTCTCGGAGTCCGGCGTCTCGCCGGTCTCCATCGCCGAGCTGCTCGGTCCCGCCGCGGCAACCTTCGGCGACACGGCGCTCGGCTATCCCCTCTCCGAGGGATCCCACGAGTCGCGCGCCGCGATCGCCGAGTGGTACCCGGAGGCAGGACCCGACAACGTCACGATGACCAACGGCGGTTCCGAGGCGAACCTCCTGGCGCTCTGGTCGCTGCTGCGCGAGGGCGACCGACTCGCGTTCATGGTCCCGAACTACTGCCAAGGGCTCGGGCTCGGCGGGGTGTTCGGCGACGCGGTCGACACCTTCCGCTTGATGCAAGACGGTGGACGGTGGGCACTCGATCTCGAGTCGCTCGATCGAGCCGTGGGGCCATCGACACGCGCGATCATGGTCTGCAACCCGAACAACCCGACCGGCGGCGTCCTGACCGAGAGCGAGATGGAGGCCGTTATCGAGGTCGCCGCGCGTGCCGACGCGTGGATCGTCGCTGACGAGATCTACCGCGGTGCGGAGGTCGACACCGATGCATCCTCTCCGACGTTCTGGGGGCGCCACGACAAGGTCGTCATCACGAGCGGTCTCTCGAAGGCCTTCGGCATGCCCGGCCACCGCGTCGGCTGGATCGTCGCGCCGAACGAGATCGTGCGGCGTGTCTGGGAGCGGCACGACTACACGACGCTCACCCCGAGCATCGTGAGTGATCGCCTGACGGCCGTCGCGATGGAGCCGAGCAAGCGGGAAGAGATCCTCGCCCGCACGCGGGGCATCATCCGCACGAACCTCCCCGAGCTCGAGGCGTGGCTCGCCGCGCAGCCGATGCTGCGATACATCCGTCCGCTCGCCGGCGCGATCACCTTCGCGGAGGTCGACCTGCCGATGCCGACACGCGAGGTCGTCGAGCGGATCCGCACGGAGCGCAGCGTGCTCCTCGTTCCCGGCGAGATGTTCGGCGTCGACAACGGCATCCGGTTCGGGTTCGGCTACGACGTGCAGCACACGGTGAAGGGCCTCGCGCTGGCAGGTGAAACGCTTGCCTCGATCGCCGGAACCCCCTGACCGCGGGTCACACTCGGCCGGTCGGCGGGGCGTACGCTTCGCGCGATGACCTGCACGGATGGTCCCAGCCGTGGTCGCTGACCAGAAGTCACGCAAGCGCAGCGCCCGCGCGGAAGCCAAGCGGGAGCTGATCGTGCACAGCGCGATGCGGCACTTCGCCGAGAACGGCTATCAGGGCGCCCGGATCGAGGACATGGCCGCCGAGCTCCAGATCGCGAAGGGCTCGATCTTCCAGCACTACGGGTCGAAGGCCGGGCTGTTCGTCGAGTGTTACAAGCGAGCGGTGTCGTCGCTCCCGGCGTGGCTCGACGCACCCGAGGACGTGAAGGAGCTCGGGTTCTTCGGCGTCGTGCGCTACTGGCTCGGCCGCACGCAGCACCTCGTCGAGGAGGACTGGGTGCCGAACCGCGTGGTGCTCGTCGGCAACTACGGCACCGATCTCGAGCTGAAGCGCGAGCTCAACCGGTACCTCGTGAGCGAGGATCCGTACGGCACGCTCGACTTCGTCGAATGGGGCCAGCAGCGCGGCGAGGTCCGCGCCGACCTCGACCTCGAAACGATCGACTCGCTCCTGGATTGGACGAGCGCGGCGATCCAGGATGCGCTCGTCACCGAGGAGCTCGACCCCGGGCTGTTCCACCGGTGGCGGAGCCAGCCGGAACGCCAGCGCATGCGGCTCGACCACTTCGCGGTGCTGCTGGAGAGCGCGATCGGCGCCGGCGCGGAGAGTGCCCGAGCGGCCGCCGTCGCCGCCGTGGACGCCGTCTAGGTCGACTTCCGGCGCCGCATCGCCTCGCGCGCATCGGCGAGCGTGACCGTTCCCTTCTTGTAGTTGTGCAACGCGAACCGGTCGCATGTCGTCTCCGCCTGGGACTTCCGGTTGTGGCGCTCCTTCAGGTACCAGTGCATCCACTCGTGCAGATAGAGGAATCGGAACGCCTCGCGCGGGGTGCGGAACGTCACACCCTCGGTGAGCCAGATGAAGCGCATCTGCTTGCCGGGGCGACGCTTCGCACCGTAGGGAACGATCTCCCCGAACGGCAGGAACGGCGTCGGGATCTGGACCGTGATCGTCTTGGCTTCGAAATCCGTCCAGGCGGACAGGTGCGGTTTGTCGCCGCGGTATCGCAGTGGGATCACCTTAAGGTCGTAGCCGTCCGGGCGCGGCAATCCAGAAAGCGCCCGATGCACGTCGCCCACGGGCATCTCCTCGGCCGTCGATTCGATCTCCACGGCGGGAAGGCTACGGGCGCCGGCAGGAAAGGTGGCTGCTACCCTCCGGCCCGATGACGCGCCTTCGTGACCTGGGGTTATCGGTCGGGACGCTGCCGATCGGACCCGGCAATGCGATCACCGACGTCGCCGGCGTCCGGGTCGGGACCACGACGCTGATCGAGGGCGAGGGTCCACTCGTGGTCGGCCGTGGCCCGGTGCGAACAGGCGTCACCGTCGTCGTGCCGCACGTGGGGATCGGCGACTCGCCCGTCTTCGCCGGCACGCACACACTCAACGGCAACGGCGAGATGACGGGGCTGGAGTGGGTACGTGAGTCCGGGCTGCTCAGCACGCCGGTCGCGATCACGAACACGCATAGCGTGGGCGTCGTGCGCGACGCCCTGGTCGCGACGGAGATGGCGCACCATGGATCGGCGGCCTCCTGGTGGTCGCTGCCCGTCGTGGCCGAGACCTACGACGGCGCGCTGAACGACATCAACGGGATGCACG
>JBKPRM010000062.1:0-3366 GCA_046734555.1 Actinomycetota bacterium
TGCCTGATGTCGGTGACGCGATCACCTATACGAGCGCGCGCAGTCGTGCGGGACGCGACCCCCCGAACCTTCGTTGAGATGCCACGGACCGTGTCTCGATTCGCGCCGAGGACATATCCGGCACCGAACCCGATCGCTGTACTCAGTACTCCCATCGGTCACCTCCGAAGGATCGGTTCCTACGCTGGAGAACGGGTTGGTTTCGTACCTTCCGTAGGCTCGCTCTGCCAGGGCCATATCCAGCACCCGCGGACATCAAACGGTCCTGCTGAGCCGGCGTGTGCGACTGTTAGCGAAGCAAGAGGTTCAGGAGGATCGTCAAGACGACAGATACTGCGATCGAGATCGCGAGCATCAACAAGCAACCCAGGCCGCCACCCCACGGCTGTACGTCCCATCCCCCGAACCGCATGCGTGAGAGCCGCCCCCTCGCCTATCTCTACCTCGCCCCGTCGAGATCTTGCTGCACCGCTCTATCGTGAAGCACGCTGAGTTCGTGTTCCTGTGTCGCGGCCCTCTGCTGCAGCCGGTCGATGTCCGCGCTCGCCAGCAATGCGTTCCCGGAATCCGCCAGCCGCCGGAGGGTCGCCCAGAGCGATCCCTTCGTGTGGACCCCGCTCGCCAAGACCTCGATGTCGCGCACGAGGCTCGGCGGACGTCGCCGAGGGCGAAGGGCATCGACCCACGAGCCGAGGATCACCAAGCCTTGCTTCGCGAGCTGTGGCTGCGCGCCCACCTCTTTCATCGCCGCGCGCAGATAGCGCTGGTCCTCCTCGAGCTCGGTGGCGAACTCACGAAGGACCCGACCGATGTCTCCGGGATGCCGTTCGGCCCGACGCCGAACCAGATCGATCGCGAAGATAGAGCCGGCAAGATGGTCGTTGAGATAGTCGCGAAGTGCCGCCGTGTCCATGTCTCACACGCCAAGCTGCGCGTCGGTCGTCGGGAGCGCAGCCTTCCGGGGCTGTATCCGATCGCCGAGGTCCTCGTTGAGCAGCGCCGATGCATCCATCCGCAAACCCTTCCCCAGGCCGCTGGATGGCGGCCGCTGGTCGGGCGCTCCCCATCGGCGGCCTTTCGCAAACGTCCCATCCATCCGGCGTGCGGACGTCTGGTCATAGAAACCGACGACGATGCTGAGGAGCAGCAAGAAGATCACGGCAAGCACCGGCTCGATGATCGGCTGGATGCCTTCCCGTCTGTCGATCGACTCATCATCGCTCCGCCATCCATCGCCGTATACAACACGGCTCAGCACATCCAGGCGCATCTGGACGCAGTCATCCGATCCACCGGCGACGTCGGCACTCCCATTCGCCCCGCCTGCCGGCTAGTCGTCAGGGTCGACACGAACGCCGAGTCCCTGATCGACGCCGACCATCGACAAGACCATCCGTACGTTGGGGGTTGGATTCCTGATGATGACGTCACGCGGCACGGTTGAGGCGAACTTCAAGATCGCTCGGATGCCCGAAGAGTCCAGGAACGTCAACTCGGAGCAGTCGAGCACCACGTCCCTGTTGCCGTCGAGGTTGGAGAAGACGATACCGTTGAAGATGTCCTGCTGAGCGAGATCGAACTCGCCCGACAGCCAGAAGACGCCTTCCTCGTCGCCGCGAACAGAGAAACCGGAACTCCTCATGGCGTGCGCTCCGGAGCGACGAGGCGCCGGTTCCGAGCGTCAGATGACATCGCGATCCACCTCGAACCACACCGCGCCTGGGGTTTCTGGCCGAACTCCCCACTTCGTCGCGATCTGCTCCACGATCCTCAGTCCGAAACCGCCTTCCAGCGGCCCGCGTTCGCCCGCTGCGACGACCTTCACGTCGACCGTGGGCGTTGGCTGCTCGACCTCGATGTGCACGACGTCCTTCGTCGCAACGCCAGAGAGTCGGATGACGTCGTCCGCCTTCAGCCCTGCATACCGGACAGCGTTCTCGACAAGTTCGCTGGCGGCCAACCGCACGCCGGACGCGGTCTCGTCGCCCACGAGATCTGACAACCAGCCATCGAGCGTCTCGCGAGCAAGCTTCGCTGCATCGGGCGAGATGGGAAGATCGCGTCGGATATCCATCGCTGCGCTTTCTTGGGAGTCTCTCCCCCGTTGTGTGCGCTCTCCCCAACGAGGCGACCGCTAAACCAGTCCGTCTGGTCGAGCCGTAGAGTGACGCTCGATGTCGATCCCCGCGCTCATGTTGCTCGACATCGACGAGACGCTCATACGCGCTCGCGCGCGACCGAGTGATCGTCCTTGAGGACCCCGACAGCGAGGATCGGGTGACGGTCTTGGACGATGCGCTCCTCCCCGACACGCTAACGCTCGGATGGAGCTGCTGGCGCCCGTAGTCGACAACCGGAGCCGCTAGCGGTCCGCGCGGTCCGCGTCACCATCACACCGTGTCTGTGATGCGACCTATCCTGGGCACATGACCTGCGCCGTCTGTGGTTCTCCGCTGCCCGACGGGGCTCGCTTCTGCCCCAGCTGCGGCGCGGTCGTGAGCCAAGAGACCGCGACCAGCGAGCGCAAGATGGTCACCGTCCTGTTCGCCGACCTGGTCGATTCGACGGGGCTCTCCCAGCGACTCGACCCCGAGCGCGCACGCGAGGTCCTCGGGAGGTTCTACGACGTCACGGTCGAGGAGCTCGTGGCGCTCCGCGGCAAGCCCGAGAAGTTCATCGGCGACGCGGTGATGGCGGTGTTCGGGTTGCCGCGGGTGCACGAGGACGACGCGCTTCGCGCGGTGCGGGCCGGGCTCGCGATCCGCTCTCGGGTCTCGCGCCTGTGTGAGGAGCTCGGGTTGCCCGATCCGCTGCAGCTCCGGATCGGCATCGAGTCGGGCGAAGCCGCGACGGGGAGAGGTCCCGAAGACCAGGTCCTCGTGACCGGCTCGGTGGTCAACACCACCGCGCGTCTGCAGGGTGCCGCGGCGCCGGGGGAGATCCTCGTGGGCCGTACCACGCGTGCGCTGGTCCGGAACGATGTGTCGCTCGGCTCGGAGCGTCGGATCGATGCGAAGGGCTTCGCCGAACCGCTCGCTGCCTCGAGTGTCGAAGGTCTCAGCACGCGCTCGGTGCGCCGGACGATCCCGTTCGTCGGCAGGGCCGACGAGCTCGGGTTACTCAGGCAGGCCTTCTCGCGGGTGATCGCGACGTCGCGACCGCTCCTGTTCACATTGGTGGGCGAGCCGGGCATCGGGAAGTCCAGGCTCGCCGCCGAGTTCCTCGCCGGACTCGACCCGGAGGGCACCGTCCTGGTCGGGCGGAGTCATCTGGGCGCGGACAGCGCCACGTTCGCGCCGGCAGCCGCGATGGTGCGCGAGCTCGCCGGTATCGATGACGACGATGCCACCGAGCTCGCCACGGAGC
>JBKPRM010000063.1:0-3261 GCA_046734555.1 Actinomycetota bacterium
CCATCGGGTCGAGCCCGACCTGGTGCCGGTCGACGGCCACCACGCGGCCCGGTGCCTGCTCAGCTACGAGGATCGCGAGCGGATCGTGCGCGACGAGATCCTGGCGGCGACGTGAGCGCCGTCGAGACGACGCCGGCCCCCCGCGTCCCCCGTACCGGCGAACCGTTGCTGCGCCTCGAGAACGTCTTCAAGCACTTCCCGATCACCCGGGGAATCATCTTCCAGAAGAAGATCGGCGCCGTCCGCGCCGTCGACGGCGTCGATCTCGAGGTGTACCCGGGTGAGACCCTCGGCCTCGTCGGGGAGACCGGATGCGGCAAGAGCACGCTCGCGCGCCTCGCGATGCGCCTGTTCGACGTGACCGACGGCAAGGTCTGGTTCGATGGGAAGGACATCACCGGCATCAAGGGCGACGAGCTGCAGGCGCTTCGCCGCGACATGCAGATGGTCTTCCAGGACCCGTACGCGTCGCTCAATCCTCGCAAGACCGTCGGCACGATCATCGGAGCACCGCTGCGGCTCCACCAGACGGTCCCCAAGAACAAGGTGAAGGCAGAGGTACAGGAGCTGATGCGGCTCGTCGGGTTGAACCCGGAGCACTACAACAGATACCCGCACGAGTTCTCCGGGGGCCAGCGGCAGCGGATCGGCGTCGCGCGCGCGCTGGCCTTGAAGCCCAAGATGATCGTCTGCGACGAGCCCGTGTCGGCGCTCGACGTGTCGATCCAGGCGCAGATCTTGAACCTGCTCGCCGACCTGCAGTCGGAGCTCAACCTGACCTATCTGTTCATCGCGCATGACCTCTCGGTCGTGAAGCACATCTCGAACCGCGTCGCCGTGATGTACCTCGGCAAGATCGTCGAGCTCGCCGACAGGGACGACATGTACGCCGAGCCGAAGCACCCGTACACCGGTGCGCTGATGTCGGCGGTGCCGATCGCCGACCCCAACCTCGCGAAGCAGAAGCGGCGGATCATCCTCGAAGGTGATGTCCCATCGCCGATCAACCCGCCCTCGGGGTGTCGGTTCCACCCGCGCTGCTACAAGGCGCAGGAACGCTGCAGCATCGAGGAGCCGCTGCTCCGGCCGCTCGGCAATCCGGGGCATATCGCTGCCTGCCATTTCCCGTTGGAGGCATCTATCATCGAGGCGACCACCGAGATCGAACCCGGGAGCCGTCCGTGATCAACGCCATCGCCGTCGTCCTGCTCGTGCTTTCCTCACTCTTCTTGATCATCACGATCCTGATGCACTCGGGGAAGGGAAGCGGCCTGTCGGACATGTTCGGCGGCTCGAGCACCTTGGCGGGCGGCACCGCGCTGGAGCGTACGCTCGACAGGATCACCGTCGTCACCGCGATCGTGTGGGGGCTCTCGGTCTTCTGGCTCTCCTGGAAGTGGTACTAGGTCGCGCTCGCGGGCGCTCGCGGACCCGTTGGTAGGATGCGCCGCGCTACGTCGGAGTGGCGGAACTTGGTAGACGCGCTAGGTTGAGGGCCTAGTGCCCCTCGCGGGGCGTGGGGGTTCAAATCCCCCCTCCGACACTTCACTACCTGCAGTTGCCGACGCTCGTCGTCACGACCGCGGTGACCGACGGCGCTGGGTTCGTCGCGGACTCCGGTGCGCTGGGCACGTTGTTCCTCGGACCGTTCGGTTCCGGGATCGTTTCGGCAGAACAAGACAACGCTACGCTGAGTACGTGCCGGAACGAGCTCAACGAACAGCGGTAGCGCAGCGCCACTCGGAGCGGTGGGTCATCCCGGTCGTTGTCGCGACGCTCGTCGTGCTCGGCATGACGCTCATCTCTCGGTGGTATCCGCTGCCGGTCGTGATCGGCGCACGGCCCGTGCCGCTCGGTGCGGCCTTGTGGCTCGGTGCAGCGTTGCTCGCGACCGCGGTGATGGCCGATCCCGACGCTCGCAAGCCCCGCGTGAACATGACCAAGCGCCACCTGATCGCCATCTTGGCCTGGTGGGTGGGCGTCTTCCTCGTGCTCGCTCTCTTGACCTATGCGTCGTGGAAGGCGTGGTCGGTCATCGCGCTCTTCTGTGCGTTCGCCGTGATCGTGAAGATCATCCAGGTCGGCAGCCACCTCGACTGGAACATTCGCTTCGGGATATGGACGCCGTTCGCAGCGATCATCGCGTTCTTCATCATCTTCATCGCCATGGGCAACTTCCTCGGCCGGCCGAACCTGCCGCCGCCGATCGCGTCGGCGCTCGACGCGTATGGACCCGGCGAACCGTCACTCGAGCCTGCGACGCGGGCGGCCCCCGATCTCTCTTCGATCGGCGCGAGCCTGACGCGCACGGGCGACCGCGACCTCGGCGGCCTTCCGGTCACGATGTTCACGTACGACCTCCACGGGAACGGGGTCGACGTCTACGAGGCGAACATCGGCTTCCCGGCGCCCCAGGGTTCCGTCGGCGCCGATGACCCTCCGGGATGGTGGGCCGAGCTCGAGGGCACGTCCCTCCGGACGGGTCCGAAAGGAACGGACTTCCTCGTGGTCGCGTGGAACACGACGGTGGCGGATCGGTTCGCAGCGACGCTTGCCGGGCTTCACCTCTCGCGCCCCGAGGTCCGCTCGCCGTCTAGGGCTCTGCGCCTTCTCGAGTGACCAGATGCAGGTCCTCGGTCGCACGCCGGACGATGATGCGGTCACCATCAGCGATCTCACTTTGGCGTATCTGCTCGATCGAAGCCTCGTCGACCTGGACCGCGACAGGCCCACCGGCGGTCTCGACGAAGATACGGGCGACGAGCTCCGGTTCCTGCTCTTTGAACTTGGGGAACTGATGGACGCGCTGTCCCCGGTAGATCCCGTTCAGCGTGTCGCCGATCCCCAGTTGCGTGATCTCCAGGTCTTCGTATCCCATGCGCCGAGCCTATGCCCATCGGTCGCTACTGCTTCGAGCCGCCCCAACACCCGCACGAGCTGCTGACGGAACTTGGGACGCCCGTAGAGCGTTTCTTCACGCAACCCTCACGCGCTTGTCCCCCAAAGGGCCACATCCTCGACAGCGCAACTGCGACCCTTCTCGACGAGGAACAAGTCGGCTTCCCAGGGGGAAACACGATGCGACGAAGCGTTGTTGTCCTGGTGTTTGGTTGTGCCTCGATCCTCGCCTCCTCCGCACCGGCACACGCCGACACGACCACGTTCATCTCTGCGACGTTCTCCGAACCGGCGCAGGTGAACCTCAACAGTGGCTGCGAGGTCTTTCCCGATGGCTTCTGCGGCATGGGGCAGGTCCGGCCT
>JBKPRM010000064.1:0-3741 GCA_046734555.1 Actinomycetota bacterium
CGGTCGCGGATCGCGTCGACGTCGCGGCCGGCCGGGGGCGACGAGCCGACGAGCGTCGCGCCGAGCCCGACGCACGTGGCGCCCGCCTCGAGGAACGCAGGCACGTGTTCGGGCTCGATCCCACCGGTGGGCAACAGCGGCACATCGGGGAACGGCCCTCGCAGAGCTCGGATCAACGCCGGGCCGCCCGCGGGCGCGGCGGGGAACACCTTCACCGCTTCGGCGCCTGCTCGGCGTGCGGCCAGCAGCTCCGTCGGGGTCAAGACGCCGGGGATCGGCTCGACCTCGGCGGTCAACGCCGCCTCGACCATCTCGGATGAGAACGACGGCGCGACGACGAATGACGCCCCAGCGTCCGCGCAGGCGCGGACCTGCTCCGCGGTAAGCACCGTGCCGACCCCGATCGCGATGCCGTCGCTCGCCACCTTGGCGACCGTCTCCAGCGCGCCGGGCGTATCGATGGTGACCTCGACGAGGGGTACCCCGCCAGCGAGCACGGCGTCGATCGCCGCGCGCAGGTCCCCGGGCGAGCGGTATCTGATGATGCCGAGCACGGGGCCGCGTTCCAGGATCGTCATCTGCGCCTCCGCGATGGCCACCTGATCCGGCTTGAGCGGGCTGCCTCGGCGGGTGCCTTGACTGCCCTCGGGGGCGGAGCGTAGCATCCGGCAGAATAGTTAGGAAACTTTCCTTTGAGCTATCGCGCGGACGCACGAGCGATCGACGGTGCCGCCGTCACGGGCACACCCAGCTTGCTGCGCGCGATCAACGAGCGGACGGTGCTCGAGTGCGTCCGCCGGATCGGCCCCATCTCGCGCGCCCAGCTCGCACGCGAGACGGCGCTGTCGAAGCCCACGGTCTCGCAGGCGCTCGCCGGGCTGCAACAGGCGGGCCTCGTGCGTGAGGCGGGCCGCTCCCAAGGGGGGAAGGGCCCGACCGCGATCCTGTACCAACTCAACCCACGCGCGGGCTGGGTCGTCGGGATCGACGTCGGTCGGAACTGGGTGCGCGCCGCGATCGCCGACGTCACCGGCGCCTTCGTCGCACGGCGCGACGAGCGTGCGAAGGTCCGCAGCGCGCAGACGTTGATCGCGCAGATCGGTGAGATCGCTCACGGGCTCGCATCCGACGCCGGCATCAAGTGGCGGCAGGTGACCGTCGCGGCCGTCGGGAGTCCTGGCGTCGTCCACCCCGGGCAGGAGGAGGTCACGCTCGCCTATAGCCTCCCCGGATGGGGACGCCACGGGCTGGTCGATCTCGTGCAGCGCGAGCTGGGCACCAAAACGATCTTCGAGAACGACGTGAACCTCGCCGCTCTGGGCGAAGCGTGGCGGGGGATCGGCCGCGACGTCGATCCGTTCGTCTACCTGCACATCGGTACGGGTGTCGGTCTCGGCATCGTCCTCGGCGGTGAGCTGTATCGCGGCGCAGGCGGCGCTGCCGGCGAGGTCGGCTACCTGCCGCTGTGGGGCACCGACGTGAAGGATCCCGAGAGTCGCCGTCGCGGCGCGTTGGATCGGGCGGCGAGCGCCGGTGGCGTCGTCGAGGCCGCCACACGCGCCGGGATGGGTGCCTCGATGACCGCGAAGCAGGTGTTCGCGGCGGCGGCTTCCGGAGACCGGAACGCACGGAAGGTCGTTGCACAGGAAGCCGACCGGATCGCCATGACGATCGCGGCCGTAGCCGCGGTGCTCGACCCTCGCCTGGTGATCCTTGGCGGCGGGATCGGTGGGAACGACCAGCTCCTGCTCGCACCGGTCCGGGCCCGCGTCACCGAGCTGTCGCCCTTCCGGCCGGCGATCGAGGCCTCCGTCCTGCGGGAAGAGGCGACGCTCTACGGGTCGGTCTCGATGGCGCTTCGGGCTGCGCACGCGCGGCTTTTCGACCGGCGGGCCTCGGCATGAACCTTCCGACGCGCTCGCATCCGTACACATCGTTGGGGACGACACCGGGCGCTGCCCGGAGGAGGAGGGGAACCATGAAGCGCTGGGCTCCGGTGCTGGCGGCGATCGGTTTGCTCGCCGTAGCGTGCAGCTCGGGCAGTAGCTCGAGCCCGCAGACGATCAACCCGAGCGAATCGCACGCGCCCGTCACGATCTCGATGTGGAGCGAGTGGACGTCGAAGGCCGAGACCGATGTGTTCAATAAGGTCTTCGACATGTTCCACGAGCAGTACCCGTGGATCACGGTCGACAGCCGCACCGGGCTGACCGACAACAAGATCACCGCGGCGATCAACGCAGGCAACCCGCCCGACTCCGTGCTCTCCTTCGGCGTCGACAACGTCGGCCTGTGGTGCAGCACCGGCGCATGGTTGAACCTCAACGACCACATCAACGGGCCGGACGGGATCGACATGGCCGCGACGTTCCCCCCCGCCGCGCTCACGTACACGAGCTATCAGGGCAACCAGTGCTCCCTGCCGTTCCTCACCGACGTGACCGGCATGTACTACAACAAGGACATGTTCAAGGCGGCCGGCATCTCCGGACCGCCGAAGACGACCGACGAGCTGCTGCAAGACGCAAAGGCGCTCACGCAGTTCGACGACAAGGGCGAGATCAAGGTCGCAGGGTTCGTGCCGTGGTTCGGCTACAACTGCTGCGGCATGACGACGTTGAGCTTCGGGCACATGTTCGGCGCGCACTGGCTCGACGACAGCGGCAACCCTGCGTTCGCCTCCGACCCGGCGTGGGCCGAGATGTTCACCTGGCAGAAGCAGTTCATCACCGACGTCTTTGGCGACGGTGACTTCCAGACCGGCGTGGACAAGCTCCAGCGCTTCGTCGCCGGCACCGCCGATGAGTTCTCGTCCGCGAACGACTTCGAGATCGGCCGCGTCGCCATCACGCTCGACGGTGAGTGGCGCGCAGGGCCGAACTTCATCGGGCTGGACGCGCCCAACCTGAACTTCGACACGGCGCCGTTGCCGACCTCGGCGAATGCCTCCGACCTGTACGGCTCGGGCGTCGCCGGTGGGACGGTGATCGGGATCCCGCGTGGTTCGGCGCACGAAACCGAGGCCTGGCTCCTCGTCAAGTTCATGGCCACCAACACGGACGTGCTCACATACATGGCGAACAACGCCTACAACGTGCCGACCACGTACGATTCGCTGAAGTCGCCGGACCTGAACTTCGTGCCGCAGTTCCAGACGTTCCTTGACGCGTTCAACAACCCGAACTCCGAGTACCGGCCCACGACGCCGATCGGCGACGGCCTCGGGACCTACCTAGACAACTTCGCCGACGAATGGCAGACCGGGAAGTCGACAGACCTGCAGGGCGGCCTCCAGACCGCCACCGATCAGACGACGACCGACCTGCAGCAAGCGGCGATCCCGTAGGAGGGCATCATCGGCACCGCGACCGACACCGTGGCGCGGGCGAGGACCTTGGAGCCTCGCCCGCGCTCGGCCGCGCAGAAGGCGCGCGCGCGGAAGAACGCACTCACCGTCCTCGCGTTCATGTCTCCGTGGCTGGTCGGATTCCTGATCTTCACGCTGTACCCGGTGCTCGCGAGCCTGTACTACTCGTTCACGTCGTATCCGATCCTCGCGTCGCCGCATTGGGTCGCCCTCGCGAACTACAAGTTCATGTTCACGAAGGACCCCTTCTTCTGGAAGGCGATCCACAACACGGCGTGGATCATCTTCTGGGGCGTCCCGCTGCGGATCATCATCGCGATCGCGACGGCGTCGTTGCTGGTGCGCCCCCGACGGGGCGTAACGGTGTATCGGAC
>JBKPRM010000065.1:0-6979 GCA_046734555.1 Actinomycetota bacterium
ATCTAGTGGTGGGGACCCGCCGGGATGGGCGTCTGCCGGATGATCTGCGACCGGTGTCGTTCGTGCGCGACTACACCGAGATGGCGACGGGGTCGGTGCTGGTGTCGATGGGTCGGACGAAGGTGCTCTGCACCGCGTCGGTGAACGAGAAGGTGCCGCCGTGGATGCGCGGCCGCGGCAAGGGCTGGGTCACGGCGGAGTACTCGATGCTGCCTGCGGCGACGAACGAGCGGTCGGCGCGGGAGGTCAACCGCGGCCGACCGGGTGGACGGACGCAGGAGATCCAGCGGCTGATCGGGCGTGCGCTGCGAAGCGTCACCGACCTGCGCGCGCTCGGCGAACGGATGATCACGGTCGATTGCGACGTGCTGCAGGCCGACGCGGGCACCCGGACCGCGTCGATCACCGGGGGCTTCGTCGTGCTCGCGCTCGCGCTGCGCGGCGTCGAGGCGGAGCAGGCGCTCCGCGACTCGGTCGCCGCGGTGAGCGTCGGCATCATCGAGGGCGAGCCGCGCCTGGATCTCTGCTACGAGGAGGACGCGGGTGCGGAGGTCGACTGCAACGTCGTGATGACCGGCGAGGGGTCCCTCGTCGAGGTGCAGGGCACCGCCGAGGGCGCGCCGTTCGCGCGTGAGGAGCTGGACGCGATGCTCGACCTCGCCGCGAAGGGGATCGCCGAGCTCACCGAGATCCAGCGCGCCGCGCTCGCGTAGCGCATGACGATCCCGTCCCGCATCGCGCTCGCGACGCGCAACCCGCACAAGCTTCGGGAGCTCAGGCGGATCTGTGCGGATTGGCCGGTCGAGTGGGTCTCGGTCGAGACCCACGATGCGTCGTCGTTCCCCGACGTTGAGGAGACCGGCGACACCTACCTGGCGAACGCGTCGCTCAAGGCGCGGGCGGTCGCCGCGGCGCTAGCGATGCCGGCGCTCGCCGACGACTCCGGCATCGAGGTGGACGGGCTGGGCGGCCGGCCCGGGCCAAGGAGTGCCCGGTACGCCGGGGAGCACGCGACCGACGAGGAGAACCTGCGGGCCCTGATCCAGTCCGTCAAAGGCGTCCCCGCCTCAGGTCGAACCGCCAGGTACCGCTGCATCGCCGCCCTCGCGACCCCCGGGGGGGAGCTCCGATACGCCGAGGGCGTCTGCGAGGGAACCCTTCGCTCCGCCCCCGCCGGCTCCGGCGGCTTCGGCTACGACCCGATATTCGTCCCGGTCGGCTGGGACCGGACGATGGCCGAGCTGACCGACGAGGAGAAGGACCGGATCAGCCATCGAGGCCGCGCGTTCCGGGCGCTGCGAGCCGCTCTGGAGTCGTCGGGATTGCCTCAGGGGTGAACGGGCTACCCCACTCAAGGTAGCCAGCCAGAACGCCGACGTTGCATGCGATGAAGGCGAACAACGCCGGGTCTGCGCACGCGGTCCTCCCGCCCCTGGAGCGGTTCATCGGCGTTGCTCCCGGTGTGCTGCCGATCGTCCTGAGCATCTCGTTCGTGCTCGTCGTCGGGATCATCGACCATCTGACCGGACCGGTCTCGCTCGCGCCGTTCTATCTGATGCCCGTCGTGCTGGCGACGTGGAGCGGCGGCCGGCTGTGGGGTCTCGGTGTCGCCGGCATGGCGGCCGCAGCGACGCGCCTCGCCGACCCGAACGCTGTCTCGAGCTGGCTGGTCGGCACGTGGAACGCCGTCGTGTGGTTCGCCGTGCTGGCCGCGATCGTGTGGTTGGTCGACGCGCTCGCCGTGACGATGCGGACGCAACGCAACCGGCTCGTGCACGAGACGGAGCTCGCCGACGACCTGCGACAGCAGAACGCGGTGAAGAACACGTTGCTCCACGCCGTGTCCCACGACCTGAAGGGCCCGCTCGCCGGCGTGCTCGGCGCGATGCAGACGATCCGCCGCGCTGAGAAGCTCCACCTCACCGACACGGAGATGGACGACCTCTACGGTGTGATCGAGCAGGCCGGCGCGAAGGCGGCGCGTCTGGTGGAGGACCTCCTCGACCTCGACCGGCTCGATCGCGGGCAGCTCGAGCCACAGACCGAGCCGACCGACGTCATGCAGGTTGCGCGGCGTCTCGCAGGCGAGCTCCCGAACCTCTCGGGCCATCCGGTGCGCGTCGACGGTTCCAACATCTGTGTCGACGTCGACCCGACAATGACCGAGCGGATCATCGAGAACTTGTTGAACAACGCGGCGCGCCACACGTCGCCGGGCACGCCGATCCACGTCGACGTCGTCGAGCAGACCGGCGGCGTCATCGTCGTGGTCGAGGATGAGGGCGATGGCGTTCCTGACGACATCAAGGCTTCGATCTTCGAACCGTTCCAGCAGGGCGAGCACGCGCGGGGAGGCGTCGGGATCGGTCTGTCGCTCGTGGGCAGGTTCGCCGACCTCCACGGCGGCTCCGCCCACGTCGAGGACCGCGACGGCGGGGGAGCACGCTTCGTCGTCGTGCTGCCGGGCCGGATCACCGACGCGCCGCCGGCGCCGGCGACGGTCGACCTGCAAGCCGTCTAACGCTCGGGCGTCGGCGTCCGATCGCGGAACGAAGCCACGCCCGCAGGCGGGCGCAGGCAATGCAGGCTCGCCATCGACAGGTTGTAGGCGCCGACGTTCGGGAACGCGATCACGTCGCCTTCATGGACCTCGGGCAGGTCGGCGTCGACGGCCCAGAGATCGTCTCCCTCGTTGATGTGGCCGGCGATGGTGTACCGGCGATCGGCGGGGCCGTCCGCGGCGCGGCACACGATCGGTTGGAACGGGATGTGATAGACGAACGACTCGTTCGCGGTGCTCCAGCCGGCGTCCAGACCGACGAACACGTGGCCTTGCCCGCGGTCCTCGACGGTGACGACCTCGGCCAGCAGCGTCGCCATGTGCTTGGCGATGAACTCGCCGGGCTCCGTCGCGACCGTCACCTCGAGATCGCCCAGCGATCGGCCGAGCGCGGCCGCCCAGGCGTCGACATCGAGTCCCGTGACGTGCTCGCGGAACCGCACGCCGAGGCCCCCGCCGGTGTTCACCTCGTCGATCGGACACCCGAGGTCGCGGAGCGTTCGGACCATGCCGGCGACCCGCGCCGCGGCCTCCTCGACGATCGGGATCGACTCGGTCATGTAGAGGTACCCGGTGTGGTAGTGCACGGTGTCGATCGTGAGGTCGTGACGTCGAGCGGTCTCGGCCGCCGCCTCGAGCTGATCGGGGAGGATGCCGAACTTCGTTGGCCGGCTCCCCGCGTACTTCGTCTCCGCACCGCCGAGGTGCGAGGCCCCGATGCCAGGGTTCACGCGGATCCCGACCCGTCGGCCCGGCGCGTGTCTGCCGAACCGCTCGAGCTGTGACAGCAGGTCGGCGTTGAGGTGCACGCCGGTCGGCAGCAGGCGTTCGAGGTCCGCATCGGAGACGTTCGTCCCGGTGTAGCTGATCTCCTCGGGTCTCCAGCCGTGCTCGAGCGCGAGCTCCGCTTCGCCCGGCGAGCAGACGTCCATCCCGACGAAGGGCACGGACTCGCGCAGGAACCGCAGGAATCCCGGGTCGCGTTGTGCCTTCATGGCGAAACGGATCTTCGTCGGGGCACCGACCGCTCCCATCGCGTCGCGGAGCCGCTCAGCCTGCTCGCGCACCGAGACGAGGTCGTGCGCGAACACCGGGGTGGCGTGGGTGCGAGCGATCTGCTCTGCGTCGCGGCCGGCGACGATCAGTCGCCCGTCACGGACCTCCAACCCGGGTCGCGCCCACCACGTCGCCGTGTCGGTCTGCATCGGGCGCGAGGGTAACAGCGGCGATCGGGGAACCTCGGTTCCCCGGGTCAGTGGCGCGGTTGCTACGCTCCGCCCGCCGCGAGGAGGGACCGATGGACAATCCGTTCCGTGTAGAGGGCGAGTGGTTGAAGGCACAGTTCCACGCGCATTCGCTCGCCTCAGACGGCGAAACGCCACCCGATGAGCTCGCCGTCGCGTACCGGCACCGCGGCTTCGACGTCCTGACGATCTCCGACCATTGGACGATGACGAAGATCGACGGGCCCGACGGGCTGCTGCTCGTTCCCGGGGCCGAGCTGATGGTCGATCCGGTCGGCGGGCCGATGTGTCCGGAGTTCCTCGCGATCGGGATCGACGACGTGCCCGAGGAGCCGAGCGGCGATCAGGCCAACTGGTACCCCTACGAGAACAGCGTGATCAAGACGTTCGCGTCGTTCGACGACGGGATCGCGTTCGTGGAGAGCTTCGGCGGCGCCACGATCTTGTGTCACCCGGCCTGGAGCGGGCTCCCGCAAGCGACGGTGTTCGCCGCGAAGGCGATGCACGGCATCGAGGTGTGGAACGCCTCGGCCCACCGCGAGAACGACCGGGGCGACAGCTCCTACGTCTGGGACCTCACGTTGGACGAAGGTGTGGCGTTCGCGCCGTTCGGCACCGACGACTCGCACTACTCCGATACCGACTTGGACGACGGCTGGACGATGGTGCGCGCCGCCGACCGGACGCGCGACGCGGTGGTCGCGGCACTCCGTGCCGGGCACGTGTACGCGACGAACGGCCCGGAGATCCTCGACGTCGAGCGGGACGGCGACGCCGTGGAGGTAGCGGTCTCGCCCGCGCGTGACGTCTGGCTCCACGGTGCGTGGGAGGACGGGATCGGCGTGTCGGCAGGCGAGCGCGGCCGCACCGAGCAGGGGCGCGTCCTGCAACGCGACGAGCGGGGGCGGCTGACGCGGGTGCGGTTCGAGCCCGGCGAGGACGAGTGGCCGGTGAAGCGCACGCGCCGCTGGTGGCGGATCGTCATCGAGGACGAGCTGGGCAGGCGAGCCTGGAGCAACGTCGTTTGATCGCTTGACCTTCCCCATGGGGGAACCCCTACCCTCGTCGTGATGCAGGAACGGCTCACGATCGGAGCGTTCGCTCGGTTGACGGGGTTGTCGGCCAAGGCGCTTCGTCACTACGACGCGCTCGGACTGTTACGGCCGGCGGCCGTGGAGGCCAACGGCTACCGCGCCTACGACCGGGATCAGATCGAGACCGGACGACGGATCCGGCGGCTCCGCGACCTCGACGTGCCACTCGAGGAGATCCGTGCGGTGCTCGACGATCCCGCGCAGGCGCCGAAGCGTCTGGACGCCTACGCGCGGGAGTTCGAAGCGGACCTGTTCCGAAGGCAGCGGATCTTGCATCGCCTGCGGAACCTCACCGACCTGGAGGACACGATGATGGCATCGACGGAGCCACGCACCGGCGCGCTCGCACCCGACGAGGAGCGCCGTCTGGCAGCGGACCTGTTCAACCACACGTGGGAGTTGCTCGAGACGCCCGACCGAACGCCGGCCCAGGACGACCGGATGGTGCACGCCGCCCATGCCTCACGGTTCCATTGGGAGCAGGTGGGCGACGCGGCGAACCTGATCACGGGGGAGTGGCAGTGCGCACGTGTCTACGCCGTCCTCGGCCGCCCGGAGCCGTCGGTGTACCACGCGCGTCGAGCGCTCGCGATCTGCGATGAGACCGGCGCCACCGGATTCCTGCGAGCGGCGTCCTCCGAGGCGCTCGCGAGGGCGTTGCTCGTCGCCGGCGATCGTGCTGGAGCCGAGGCAGCTGCGTCTGCCGCGTGGGCGGCCGCCGAGTCGATCGACGACGGCGAGGATCGTCAGATCTTCGAGCAGGACATGGCGTCGCTGCCTGGGTGAGGTGACCTAGACGGGCGGCGGTGGCGGCACCCCCGGCGGGCCGCCGTACCCGGTCGTGTAGGTCGGCTGCTTCTTCTTGAGCACCGCGATGATGATCAGCGGGATCAAGCCGAACAGGAACCCCAGGATCCCCCAGAGCACCGGGCTCCGCCCTTTGGCGTTCGCGATGAGCGCGCACGCGACGCCGAAGACGATGCCGACGACGGCGATCACTCCCCAATTGACGCCGCTGCTGGTGGTCGTCGTGGTGGTGGTCTGCGCCTGGGCGGCTGGTGCCGAGCTCAGCGCGAGTACGGTCGCGGACCCGGCCGCGAGCAGGATGGTTCGGACGGTCGACACGGGACCTCCCCTCTTCCACGCAGCACGATAGGAGGCGCCTCGCCGCGATACCACGACCTTCCGCGGGTTCCTCGGCTTACGCCTCCGCTTCGTACTTGAACGAGATGTTGACGCGGGACCGGAAGGTCGTGACGCGGCCGTCCTCGATCGTCACGTCGAGCTTCACCACTTCGCCCACCCGCAGGTCGCGAAGCGTGTGGGCCGCGGTCTCGACCGCGTGCCTCGTGGCGTCCTCCCAGGATTCCGTGCTCGTCCCGATCACCTCGGTGACGCGATAGATGCTGTCCGACACGCGATCCCCTCCTTCGCTCGGGTCGTCCCATCCTGCCACCGGGTCCCCTCCGGCGCGACCGCCGTGGAACGCGATCCGGGGGCTGCGCGTCCTTTGGGGCGTGATGGCGAGATGCTGAGCACGAGAGTGGAAGGAGCTTCGACGGCGACGGGCGGCAGACTCGCGGACCTGTACCTGCGTCACGCGGATGGCGCCGTCCGTCTGGCGTACCTGCTGACGGGCGATCGGCAGGTCGCCGAGGACATCGTGCAGGATGCGTTCGTCAAGCTCGCGGGGCGTCTGACGCACATCCGCGATCCGAACGCCTTCGAGGCCTACCTGCGGCGAACGGTGGTCAACCTCAGCCGTTCCTACTGGCGGCGACAGAAGGTCGAGCGCACGTACCTGAAACGGGAACGCGCGACGATCGGCGGAGAACCCACGACGGCCGGCAGCTCGATCGAGGATCGCGAGCTGCTCTGGCGCGCGATGGCCGGGCTGCCGGAGCGCCAGCGGGCCGCGATCGTGTTGCGTTTCTACGAGGACCTGTCGGAAGCCGACGTCGCCGAGATCCTCCGGTGCCGTCCCGGAACGGCGAAATCGCTCGTCTCGCGCGGACTCGAGGCGATGCGGCAGGAGATGCGAGGGGCACAACCATGAACGACATCGACGACAAGGTCATCCG
>JBKPRM010000066.1:0-6949 GCA_046734555.1 Actinomycetota bacterium
GAAGGATGCTGCCCGCCCCGTCTTCGAGCCTAAGCGGGGGCTGTCCGAGAACGTCGTCGAGGAGATCTCCTCGCTGAAGTCGGAGCCGGACTGGATGCGCAAGCGCCGCCTGAAGGCGCTGAAGCACTTCGAGGCGCGTCCGATGCCGTGGTGGGGCGCCGATCTGTCCGACATCGACTTCGAGAACATCTTCTACTTCATCCGTTCCACGGAGAAGCAGGCCGGCAACTGGGACGAGCTCCCCGATGACATCAAGGGCACCTGGGACAAGCTCGGGATCCCCGAGGCCGAGAAGAAATACCTCGGCGGTGTCAGCGCCCAGTACGAGTCCGAGGTCGTCTATCACAAGATCAAGAAGGAACTGGACGACATCGGTGTGCTGTTCACCGACATGGACAGCGCGCTGCGCGACTACCCCGACCTCGTGAAGGAGCACTTCGGCACGCTGATCCCGTCCAACGACAACAAGTTCGCCGCGCTGAACACCGCGGTGTGGTCCGGCGGGTCGTTCATCTACGTCCCCCCGGGCGTCCAGGTCGACATCCCGCTGCAGGCGTATTTCCGGATCAACGCCGAGAACATGGGCCAGTTCGAGCGAACGCTGATCGTCGCCGACGAGGGCAGCTACGTGCACTACGTCGAGGGCTGCTCCGCGCCGATCTACTCGAGCGACTCGCTGCACTCCGCGGTCGTCGAGATCAAGGCGATGAAGGGCGCGCGCGTGCGCTACACGACGATCCAGAACTGGTCGACGAACGTCTACAACCTCGTGACGAAGCGCGCCGCCGCCTACGAGGACGCCGTGATGGAGTGGGTCGACGGCAACATCGGCTCGAAGGTCACGATGAAGTACCCGTCGATCTACCTGCTCGGCGAGGGTGCCCGCGGTGAGGTGCTGTCCGTGGCCTACGCCGGCAAGGGCATGCACACCGACGCAGGTGGCAAGGCGATCCACGCCGCGCCGCACACGACCAGTGTGATCACGTCCAAGTCCGTGTCGAAAGACGGCGGGCGCACCGGCTACCGCGGCCTCGTCCGTGTGGAGCCCGACGCGCACCATGCGAAGTCCAACGTGCGCTGCGACGCGTTGATCCTGGACGACGAGTCCCGCTCCGACACCTACCCCTACATCGAGGTCGAGGATGAGACCGCGTCTCTCGGTCACGAGGCGACGGTGTCCAAGGTCGGGGAGGACCAGCTCTTCTACCTGATGAGTCGCGGCCTGTCGGAGGTCGAAGCGACCGCGATGATCGTGAACGGCTTCATCGAGCCGATCACCCGCGAGTTGCCGATGGAATACGCGGTCGAGCTGAACCGCCTGGTGGAGCTGCAGATGGAGGGCTCCGTCGGATGACGACGTTCGATCGCGCCGCGCTCGACGCGCTGCCGATCGCACCCGGATCCACCGGCGCGATCCGCGAGCGCGCCTTCACGCAGTTCCAGGCCCTGCCGGTGCCGTCGCAGGAAACCGAGGAGTGGCGCTACACGGATCTGTCCGACTTCGCTCTGGACTTCGAGCCGCACGCTCCGGGCCACGGCACAGGAGCCCCGAGCCCGGAGCGGGACGGCGTCGCGGCCTCGATCCTGCAGCACAACTCGAGCGTCGTGATGACGACGTCCGCACAGGACCTGGAGGCGCACGGGGTCATCTTCTGCGACCTGGATCTCGCAGCGGAGAAGTATCCGGACCTCGTCGATCCACACCTGCATTCCCTGGTGCCCACGGATCGCACGAAGTTCACGGCGCTGCACGGCGCCTTCCGGACGGGGGGCACCTTCCTCTATGTACCGGCCGACGTCGCCGTCGAGATGCCATTGCAGACCGTGACGTACCTCGATGCCGACGGGGCGGCGGTGTTCCCGCACACGCTCTTGATCGCCGAGCCCGGCGCCGAGGTGACCTTCGTCGATCGGTACGTCTCGCCCGACCTCGGACGCGGGCTCTCCGACGCGATCACGGAGATCGTCGTCGGTGACGGCGCGCGCGTGCGCTACGCATCGATCCAGGAATGGGGCGAAGGCGTGACGCATCTTTCGGTCCAACGGACGCGCCTCGGCCGCGATGCGGACTTCCGCTCGCTCGCCGTGGGGTTCGGTGCCTCGCTGGCGCGCGCGGAGGTCGAGGCCGTCCTCGCGGAGCCCGGCGGGTTCAGCGAGTTGCTCGGGGTGTTCTTCGCCGACGAGCATCAGCATTTCGACCATCGGTCGCTGCAGGACCACGTCGCTTCCAACTGCACCAGCGACCTCCTCTACAAGGGGGCGTTGCTGGATCAGAGCCGGGCCGTCTACAGCGGGTGGGTGCACGTGCGGCCGGGTGCCCAGAAGACCAACGCGATGCAGACCTCCCGCAACATGGTCCTGTCGGAGTCGGCGAAAGCCGACGCGATCCCGAACCTCGAGATCGAGGCCAACGATGTGCGCTGCGGCCACGCAGCGAGCGTCGGCCCGGTCGAGGAGGAGACGCTGTTCTACCTCCAGAGCCGCGGCATCCCGCGCGACGAGGCGGAGCGCCTGGTCGTCACCGGCTTCTTCCAAGAGGTGCTCGACCGGGTCACGTTGGCGGAGGTCCGGCGCGGGGCGGAGCTCGCGATCCAGGAAGAACTCGCGAGGGCGTTCTGATGTCGGACGTGCGTGTGTGCTCGCCCAACGAGGTGCCGGCCGGCGAGGCTCGGCGGTTCCCCGTCGACGGCCGGCAGGTCGCCGTGATCAACCTCGGCGAAGACGGCTTCCGCGCGCTCGACGCGGTGTGCTCGCACGAGCATTTCTTCCTGGACGAAGGTGACGTCGATCCCGAGGAGGGCACGATCGAGTGCCCGAAGCACGGGTCGCTGTTCGATGTGAACTCCGGCAAGCCGCTCGGGCTGCCGGCGATCAAGCCCGTGAAGACGTTCCCCGTGACCGTGAGCGATGACGACGTATGGATCGAGGTGTGAGGACATGACGGACACGACGCCCGCGACCCTCCCGGCGACCCTGGAGGTGCGGGACCTGCACGCGACAGTGGAGGGCAAGCCGATCCTACGCGGGATCGATCTGACGGTGCGCCAGGGCGAGATCCATGCGCTGATGGGTCCGAACGGCTCCGGCAAGTCGACCCTGTCGAACGTGATCATGGGGCGGCCCGGGTATCAGCTCACCCAGGGTCAGGTCCTGCTGAACGGCGAGGACATCTCGGCGCTGACCGCCGACGAGCGCGCGAAGCGCGGGCTGTTCCTCGCGATGCAGTATCCGACCGAGATCCCGGGCGTCTCGGTGGTGAACTTCCTGCGAACCGCCTACCAGTCGATCAAGGGGAACCAGATCAGCGCGCTCGAGTTCCGCAAGCACATGAAGACGCAGATGGAGCGTCTCGGCATCGAGGACTCTATGGTGCAGCGCTACGTCAATCAGGGCTTCTCCGGGGGGGAGAAGAAGCGCAACGAGGTGCTGCAGCTGGCGGTGCTCGAGCCGCAGATCGCGCTGCTGGACGAAACCGACTCCGGTCTCGACATCGACTCGCTGAAGCTCGTGGCGGAGTCGGTGAACGACCTCGCGGGGCCGGACCTCGGGGTCCTCATCATCACGCACTACCAGCGGATGCTGAACTACATCACCCCGGGATACGTCCACGTGATGATGCAGGGCAAGATCGTCCAGTCGGGCGGCCCCGAGCTCGCGCATCAGCTCGAGGACAAGGGATACGAGGGCATCCGCCGCGAGCTCGGCCTCGAGGAAAGCGCCGTCGCGGAGGAGGTGCAGGCCTCGCGATGACGCTCGACGTCGAGGCGATCCGACGCGACTTCCCGATCCTGGAACGCAGGATCGACGGGAAGCCGCTCGTCTACCTCGATTCCGCGGCGACATCCCAGAAGCCGGTGCAGGTCCTCGAGGCGGAGGCGGACTTCTACCGTCGGCACAACGCCAACGCGCACCGGGGCGTCTACACGCTGGGCGAGGAGGCGACGAACCTCTTCGAGGGCGCCCGCGCCAAGCTGGCGACGTTCCTCGGCGCGCCGTCCGCCGACACGATCGTGTTCACGCGCGGCACGACCGAATCGATCAACCTGGTCGCCCACGGCTGGGGCCGGAAGTTCCTGGGCGAGGGCGACGAAGTGCTGATCACCGAGATGGAGCACCACTCGAACATCGTTCCGTGGCAGTTCGCCACCGAGGCGACGGGAGCGACGTTGCGATACATCCCGTTGACCGACGACGCGCTCTTGGATCTGTCGGATCTGGGGTCGCTGTTGACCGGGCGGACGAAGATCCTCGCCGTGACCGGCATGTCGAACGCCCTCGGCACCTTGCCGCCGCTCCGCGAGCTGATCGATGCGGCCCACGCGGTCGGCGCGGTCGTGCTCGTCGACGGCGCGCAGCTCGTTCCGCACCACGCCGTCAACGTGGCGGATCTGAACTGCGACTTCCTCACCTTCTCGGGCCACAAGATGCTGGGGCCGACGGCTTCCGGCGGTCTCTACGGGCGCTCCGAGCTCCTCGAGGCGATGGACCCGTTCCTCGGCGGCGGCGAGATGATCATGGAGGTCTTCCACGACCACTCGACCTTCAAAGCGCCGCCGCTCAAGTTCGAGGCCGGGACGATGAACATCGCGCAGCAGGTCGGTCTCGGGGCCGCGGTCGACTACCTCACCGCGATCGGGATGGACGACGTGCGCCGTCATGAGCAGGAGCTGACGAGGTACGCGATCGATGGGCTCCTCGAGAACGGTGCGCGGATCATCGGCCCGAAGGACGTCAGCGTCCGCGGCGGCGAGGTGTCCTTCTGGTTCCACGACATCCATCCGCACGACCTGGCGACCGTGCTGAACGAGGACGGCGTGGCGGTGCGGGCGGGCCACCATTGCGCGCAGCTCGTGATGCGACGCTTCGAAGTGCCCGCGACGACGCGTGCGTCGCTGTACGTGTACAACACGAAGGACGACGTCGACGCGCTGCTCGACGGGCTCGAGAAGGCGCGCGCAGTCTTCGAGACCTAGGCTGTCGGCCGGAACGAAAGGACCCGCGGTGGCGCTGGACGAGCTCTATAAGGAAGTGATCCTCGATCACTACAAGAGTCCCCGGAACAAGCGGGAGCTCGCGAACCCGTCCTATACCTGCACGCGGAACAACCCGCTGTGCGGCGACGAGATCGAGGTCGACCTGCGCGTCGACGACGGTGTCGTCACGGAGGCGACCTTCCAGGGCGCGGGGTGTTCGATCTCGCAGAGCTCGGCGTCGATGATGACCGAGGCGATCACCGGGTCTACGGTCGAGGATTCATTGGATCTCGCCACCGCGTTCCGCGGGATGATGGCCGGAGAGGTCGAGCCGGACGAGGATCGGTTCGGCGACCTGGTCGCGTTGAAGGGCGTCGTCAAGTACCCGATCCGCATCAAATGCGCCGTCCTCGCCTGGGACGTGCTGCAGGAGGCGCTGCAGGGCGACGGCGCGGCCGCCGGCGCACAAGCGCACTGACCGCTCCCGGCCCGGTCCGGTCCCTGCCCTAGGCTTCGGGCGTGCGCCGGTTCTTCCTGATCGTCTCGGTCGTCGCGGGCCTGCTCTGGCTCTCGGCACCGTCGGCCCATGCCGCCGAGTCGATTGGGAGCTACGACGTCCAGATCACGATCGAGCCGAACGGCGAGATATCCGTCGTCGAGACGATCGACTACGACTTCGACGGCGAACAGCACCACGGCATCACCCGCGACGTACCGACACGCCTGCGCTACGACGACACCGACGACCGGCTCATGCCGCTTCGCGTCGATGCCGTGACGGGGTCGCCCGGTACGCCGGTGCAGTACGAGGTCGGTGACGCGGGAGACGGGAAGACGGAGATCCGCATCGGCGATCCGGATCAACTGATCACCGGCCGACACACGTATCGCATCTCGTATACCGTCCAAGGCGCGCTCAACGCGTTCGTCAAGCACGACGAGCTCTACTGGAACGCGATCGGCGACGAGTGGGCGCTCGTCATCGATCACGTCACGGTCGAGGTATCCGCTCCCGGCGAGATCGTGGGCGTTGCATGCTTCCAGGGACCGCTCGGCTCGACCCTGGAGTGTGACCGCGCGGCTGCGGATGGACGCACAGCTCGCTTCTCCCAGGCCCGCCTGTTCCCCTTCGACGCGCTCTCCGTCGTCGTCGGCGTCGAGAAGGGCGCCGTGACCGTGCCGCCGCCGATCCTGGAAGAGCGGTGGACGCCGACGCGCGCGTTCGCGATCACACCGTTGTCCGGTGGGGTGGCGGGCGGGATCGCGGTGCTCGGCATCGCGGGGTTCGCGTACCTCGCGTGGACGCGCGGACGGGACCGCCGCTACGTCGGATCGCAGGTGGATCAGGTGATGGGGAACCCCCACGGGGATTCCCAGCCGGTGCCGATCGGAGAGGCCGACGCCGAGGCGCCCGTCGAGTTCGCACCTCCCGAGGACATCCGGCCCGGTCAGGTCGGCACCTTGATCGACGAACGAGCGAACACCCTTGATGTGAGCGCGACGATCGTGGACCTGGCGGTCCGCGGGTTCCTGGTGATCCAGGAGATCCCGAAAGGGGGGATCTTCGGGAAGCCCGACTGGCGGCTCGTCCGGCTGGAGGCCGATGACGCGGCGCTCATGCCCTACGAGCGGCTCCTGCTCGACGGGCTGTTCCGCGACGGGGGCGAGACGACCCTGTCCTCGTTGCGAACGACGTTCGCCGAACGGCTCTCTCGCGTCGAGGAGAGCCTCTACGTCGACGCGCAACAGCAGGGCTGGTTCGCCATGCGGCCGGACAAGGTCCGCGCGCGGTGGCGACTGATCGGCCTCGGCCTCACCGCACTGGGTGTCGTCGTCACGATCGCGCTGGCGAGTACCACCCATCTCGGCCTCGTCGGGATCGGTGTGCTCGTCGTGGGCCTCGTGTTCCTGTTCGGCGCCGGTCGCATGCCCGCCCGCACCGCGAAGGGCACCGCGATGCTCCGACGCATCCGAGG
>JBKPRM010000067.1:0-7308 GCA_046734555.1 Actinomycetota bacterium
TGGAGACGATGAAATGCGACATGGGCGGCGCCGCGTCGATCCTCGCGACGAGGAAGGTCATCGCCCAGCTCAAGCCGAAGATCAACGTGATCGCGGCGATCCCGTCTGCGGAGAACATGCCGAGCGGCACGGCGCAGAAGCCGGGCGACGTGATCACCCACCGCGGTGGCAAGACGAGCGAGGTGCTGAACACCGACGCGGAAGGACGCCTGATCCTTGCCGACGCGCTCGCCTACCTCACCGAGCAGGACCCGAGCTGCATCGTCGATACCGCCACGCTGACCGGCGCGTGCATGGTCGCCCTCGGCACCGACATCGCCGGCGCCTTCGGCAACGACGACGCGCTCGCGCAGGACCTGGTCGCGGCAGGAGCGGCGGTCGGCGAACCGATCTGGCAGATGCCGCTGTGGCGCGACTACAGGCAGTTGATCGACTCCAAGGTCGCCGACGTGAAGAACATCGGGAAGCGCTACGGCGGCGCGATCACGGCGGCCCTGTTCCTGTCGGAGTTCGTCGACGACACGCCGTGGGTGCACCTCGACATCGCGGGGCCCGCGTTCCTGGAGAGCTCCTCGGACCTCGGGCCCGCCGGGGCCACCGGCGTACCGGTCCGGGCGCTCGTCCGCTTCGTCCTGGACCGCGCGGGGAGCTAGATGGCCGACGACGCCGACGCGAGGACCGGCCCGGTCCTGGCGGTCTTCGCACACCCTGACGACATGGAGATCTCCGCAGGCGGGGTCCTCGCGCAGTGGGCTGCGGCCGGCCGCGAGGTGCACCTCCTGGTGCTCACGAACGGGGACCGTGGCTCCGACGATCCGTCGCTGTCACGACCCGCGCTCGCGGCCACCAGGCTGCAGGAGACGGAGGCCGCTGCGGCGCTGCTGGGGTTCGCGTCATCGCGTGTGCTCTCGACGCACGACGGGGAGCTGCAGAACACGCCGAGCGTCCGCGAGGCGGTCGTCCGGCGCATCCGCGAGGTGCGTGCCGGCACCGTCGTGTCCGTCGACCCGACCGCGGTCTTCTTCGAGAACCGTTACTACAACCATTCCGATCACCGAACCGCCGGGTGGATCGCGCTCGACAGCTCGTTCCCGGGCGCCGGCAATCCGCACTTCTTCTCCGAACATCTCGGGGAGGGGCTCGGCGTGCAAGACGTCTCCGACATCTGGCTGGGGTGGACCAACGAACCGAACCGCACGGAGCCGATCGATGCGGCGAGCTTCCGGAAGAAGGTCGACGCGCTGGCGCTGCACGCATCGCAGATCACGGAGGGCATCGCGTACTGGGACGAAGCGCTGGGCAGGGGCGCGCGTGAGGCGGGGGAGAAGGTCGGCGTCGAGTACGCCGAGGAGTTCCGCGTCCTCGATCTGAGCTGAGCCCTACTCCTTGGAGCCGATCGCGAGCAGCACGTCCCGGCGGTCGTGCAGGGGGTCTGGGAATCGTTCCGCGAACGTCGTGCGCACCCGCTCGAGGAACCGCTCCCAGTCGTCATCGCCGAGCATCTCGCGGACGAAGCGGCCGGTCGCCCACACGGTGAGACCGTCGACGAACTCGTCACGCGTGTAGCGCCACTCGTACACGGCAGGTTCGGTCCGGACGTGTCGCAATCCCGCGTCGAGCAGCACTTCTTCGACGGCTGCTCGCGACGTGAAGCGATCGTGGTTCGGGATCGCCCGGTTCATCGTCGGCTCGAGCAGGTCGTCGGGCACGACCGTCGACACCAGCTCACGCCACGTGTCGGTGAACGCGTCGCGGCCGTCGGTCCACGTCGTGAAGCCGATCACGCCGCCGGGCCGCGTCACGCGGACGATGTCGAACAGCGCGGTCTCCACCTTGGCGAAGTGCGCGAGGACGAACCCGCCCAGCGTGACGTCGAACCTCCTATCGGGGAAGGGCAGATCGATGGCCTGCGCTGCCGCGACCCCGAGGTCCGGGTGCGCCGCTCGCGCGACCTGCAGCATGTCCTCCGAGGGATCGACGCCGACCGCGGATGCGCCGGCGCCGTGAGCCACCGACGCGACCACGCCGGTTCCTGTCCCGACGTCGAGCACGTGCATCCCCGCCGCGACGCCGGCGAGCGCAACGAGGTCGCGGGCTGGGTCGGCGAGGCGCGGCGCGTGCACCCGCTCATAGGTGGCGGCCGTCCGATCGTAGGAGCGCCAGTCGTCCATCGGCCGCAAGGGTACCGGCGTCCGCCCGATAGCCTGGGGGGCCATGTCGAGGCCCCGCCGATGAATGGCTTCGCGGGCGTCCTCGCCGTGGTGCTGGCGGAGATCGTCGCGGGGGCCTCCGTCCTGACGTGGGGTTCGCCGTTGTGGAACGAGACGAAGCGCTCGTTCTTCACGATCTGGGGCGTGATCGTCGCGGCGCTGTTCGCCTGGCCGGCGTGGCTCGCCGCTCGAGCCGGGGCGACCCCGGGCGACGGCGACGCTTTGCTCGCCGGGCGCCTCCTGCTCGCTTCGGCGATCGTGTTGACCCTCGCCATCGTGCTGTTGCTCGCCCGGCAGCGGGCGGCCGGGCGTGTCGCCGGCGTCGCCGCCGCCGCGGTCTCGGTTGCCGCGCTCATCCCGTTGGCGTCGACCGGCCGGGAGTCCCTCGCGGTGTCGCTGTTCCAGCTGCTCGCAGGCGCGGCATTCCTCGGCTCCGCCTACAGCGCGCTGTTCCTGGGGCACTGGTACCTGACCGACCGCAAGCTCACGCGCGCGCCGATCAACCGGTTCACGAACGTCCTCATCGGCGCGACCGTCGTCGAAGGCGTCGCCGTTGCCATCGGCGGGTTCTCCGGCTCCGCCTCGTCGACGGCGTTCAACCCGCTGCTCACCTCCGGTGGTCTCGCGCCGTGGATCGCCCTCGGGATGGTCGCGGCGACGTTGCTGATCGCCGTGCTCGCGCGCGCGGCGCTGCAGGGCGAGCGCGCCTCCGCCGTGCAATCGGCGACCGGATTCTTCTATCTGTCCCTCGTCACGGCCTTCACCGCGGACGTCGCCGTCAAGACCCGGTTCTTCCCGACCTAGATGGACGTCCTCGCGGTCGTCGCAGGCGTCGCCGGGATCGCGCTGGCCGCCGTCGCATGGCGTCTCGTCGCGGGCGGCCGTGATGTCTGGCGAACGCTGCCGCCGATGTTCGCGTTCCTGGGCTTGCTCGCCGTGTGGCTCGCGCCATCGCTCGACGCGCCCGCCCCCGCGACGGAGCGCGCCATCACCGCGACCGGCGAGGTGGCGATCGGTCTCGTCAGCGGCGCGGTGCTCTACGCCGCCACCCGGGTGTTCGTCGCGATCGTGGGGCGGTTCCCGACGTTCGCGCGGCACGTCGCGGCCGCGTACGGCCGCGCCGAAACGATCTCCGTCACGGCCGCCCTCGTGCTCTCGGTCTTCGTGACGGCGGTCGGGGAGGAGCTCTTCTGGCGCGGCCTCGTCTATCGCCTCGGCGCCGAGCGAACGTCGATCGGTCTCGCAGCGGTTGCGTGCTGGCTCCTGTACGTGCTCGCGAACCTCCCGAGCCGCTTGCTGCCGATCATCGCGGCGGCGATCGTCGGCGGGGCCCTGTGGGGCGCGCTCGCCTGGTGGACCGGCGGGATCCTGGCGCCGATGGCGAGCCATATGCTGTGGACCGGGCTGATGCTCGGGTTCCCACCGGGCCCCCCGCGAGCGGAGGTCACGTGAGCTTCTTGTCGACCGCGGTGCAAGACGTGCTCGACCGTGGGCAGTTCTGCGCCGTGGCGACGATGACGCCGCGCGGTCCGCACTGCACGCCGCTGGTCTACGCGAGCAGCGGCGCGAGGGTCTGGCTGACGACGTCGCGGCGGTCGGTGAAGGCGAGCGCCTGGCGTCGCGATCCGGCGATGGCGGGGCTCGTCCGCCACGAGGACCTGGCGGTCACGTTCACCGGCACGGTTCGGACCTACGACGCCCTCGATCGGCGGACCTGGGCCGCGGCGGTCGCCGGCGCGACGTCGATCGCGCGCGCGACGGCCGCGTTCAGCGCCAAGAACGCGCGGTTCTTCGCCGGGTACGCCGTCGACGCGAGGCAGGTCCCGTTCGCGTGGACGCCTCCCGGGCGCGTGTTCGTCGGTGTGGACCTGGAGCGGACCGCTTTGCTCGACGACCGGACCGTGCAGGAAGGTCGGGGCCGGTGGGGGGGCGAGCCGGGTTCGCACGACACGTTCCGCAAGGTCAAGGGAGACGACCCGTACGCGGAGCTTCCCCAGGAGGTCACCGAGCAGATCGGCCGTGAGGGCGAGGGCTCGCTCGCGATCGCGGCCGACCGGGGACTCGTCGTGCTGCCCGTCCGGTGGCGGGCCGACGGGTCGGGGTTGTTCGCCGCGCTTCCCGCCGACACGTTGGCGCTCGCCGGTGCCGGCGCGGACGCCCCCGTCGCGCTCACCGTCGATGCTCCGTCGATCTGGCGCGCACGCGACATGGTCGGCGCGATGTTCCAGGGAGAGGCCTCGTTCTACGTCGAGGGAGCCGTTGGATCGGGGGCCACATCCCTGCGAACCCTGGCGCGCTCGCTCACCGACGTGCCCGCTGCTGTGGTGCGGGTCCGGCCGGCACGTGTCGTGTGGTGGCGTGGTTGGACGAGCGGCAGCACCGACGTGCGATGACGACGGTTGAGTATTCCGTCGAGGTGGACGCGCCGCCCGAGGAGGTGTGGGCGATCACGAGCGACCCTCGCGATCTGCCCGCATGGGAACGCCACATCGAGTCGGTCGCTGTCCCCGACGGCGGGCTCAAGCCCGGCGCGCGCTATGCCGTCACGATGTCGTTCATGGGCGTCAAGGCGACCGTGCCCTGCATCGTGCGGGAATGGGAACCGCCGTGGCGGTCGGTCGTCGAGCTCGGCGGGCTCCTCAAGGCGACCGTCACGACGTCGATCGCGAGTCTGCCCTTCGACCGGAGCGTGTTGCGACACGAGGTTCGCTACGTGTTCCGGGGACCCCTCGGCGCCTTCGCCGCCGCCAGCGTTCGCGCGGTCGGTGGCGCGGAATACGCGCTCAAGCGGGGAACCGAGGCGCAGCGGCGGCAGATCGAGGCTGCTCACCGCCGGTGACGCGCGGTGCCCGTCTATCGCATGATGGGCGGCCGTGAGCGCCGGGCGATGGATCTGGGGAGCAGGACTCTTCGCGGGCGCGTGCGCCGTCGGCGTCGCCGTGTCGCAGCGTCCCGAGCTCGCCGAGGCCGACCGAGAGCTGTTCAAGACGGTGAACGCCGGGCACGGTCCCGACGCCGACCGCGTGTTCGTGAACGTCACCGAGCTCGGCTCGATGTACGCGGCCGGGGCGGCGGCGTTGTCGCTCGTGGTGTCCGGCCGCGGCCGAGCCGGCTTCAAAGCGTTCGCCGCGGCGGGCGCGACCTGGGCGATCCTCCAGGGGATGAAGAAGGTCGTCGACCGCCCACGCCCGATCGACGCCGCGGATCACGACGCGCGTCAGCTGATCGCCCGACCGACGGGCATGTCGTGGCCGTCGTCGCACCCAGCCGTGCTCACGACGTTCACGCGCGTCGCATCACAGGAACTCGGGGCGGGCTCGTTCCTGACGGGAGCGCTCACCGCCCTCGACGCAACGGTCGCAACCTCCCGCGTCTACCTCGGCGTCCACTACCCGAGCGACGTCGTCAGCGGGCTGCTGATCGGCCGGGCCGTCGCCCGCGTCTGGCCACGACGCCGGTCGTGACCGGCTCCACTGCTAGGCTCGCGCGCGATGGCCGCCGTCCAGCTCGTCGCTTCGGTCGGATGGCCGGTCATCGACCGATTCCGCTTCGGCGACACGTTCGCGATCTCGCCGCACGGCCTGTTCATCGCGATCGGCTTCATCATCGGTGCCTGGCTCTTCGGCCGCATCGCGGCCTCGCGCGGGATCGACGAACGGGCCGTCAACTCGATCGTGTTGTGGTCGCTGATCGGCGCGATCGTCGGCGCGCGCTTCTTCTACGTGCTGGCGCACTGGTCGGAGTTCTCGGCCAGCCCTGTCGACGCGCTGTTCATCTGGAAGGGCGGCATCTCGCTGCTCGGTGGGATCGCCGGCGCGACGATCGCCAACGCGATCAACATCCGCCGGTTCGGGCTGCGGTTCTTCCAGGTCGCCGACGCGCTCACGGCGCCGCTCGCGCTCGGCATCACGATCGGCCGGATCGGCGACCTCATCATCGGCGACCATCTCGGCCGCCCGACATCCTGGCTGCTCGCCTGGACGTATCACGGGGGGACGCTCGCTCCACCGTTCTCGTGCGTGAACGAGGAGTGCTCGGCGGCGTTGCAAGGAGGGGTGACCGAGATCGTGCGGCGAAGCGACGCGGTCTTGCTTCGGCCGGTCTCCGGCCGGCTGCAGCCCGAGACGATCGCGACCGGGGTCGGTGTCCATCAGACCGCGTTGTACGACATGATCCTCGCCGGCGTGTTGTTCCTGCTGCTGTGGTTCTGGTTCCTGCGGCGCCCGCGTCGGGAGGGGATGGCGACGCTGCTGTTCGCCGGTTACTACGGGTGTTGCCGGCTGCTCGAGGACTCCGTGCGGATCGACAAGCGGTTCGGTCCGCTCACCGGCTCGCAGTGGACGGCGCTCGGCGTCGTGGTCCTGTGCGTGTCGCTCGCGATCGTCCTCGGCGTCACGAAGCGACCCGGGGGAACCACTCCGCCACGGGCCGCACGCCGACGCGCACCACCCGGAACCGAGGAAGCGCCCGAGCCCGTCAGCGAGCCATGACGGTGAGCGGCTTGCCGACCTTCGTCTTGGCGGCCTTCCGGACGGCGTCGGCCGCGTCGCGGAGAGCCACCGACGCGGGCGAGTCGGGCTCGCTCACGACGATCGGCACCCCTGTGTCGCTCCCGACGCGCATCGCCGGCTGCAGCGGCACCTGCGCGAGCAGCGGGACGCCGATCGTGTCGGCGACGAGCTGACCGCCGCCCTCGCCGAACAACAGCTCCCGCTCGCCACAATGCGGGCACACGAACCAGGACATGTTCTCGACGACCCCGATCGGCCGCAGGTTGGTCCGCTCGGCCATCTTGCCGGCGCGCTGCGCGACCGTGTGCGCAGCCTCCTGCGGTGTCGTGACGACGAGCATCGAGGCTCCCGGGATGAACGACGCGAGCGAGATGCTCACGTCGCCGGTCCCCGGCGGCAGGTCGCACAGGAGGAAGTCCAGGTCGCCCCAGTAGACATCGCCGAGGAACTGCTCGATCGCCTTGTGCAGCATGGGGCCGCGCCAGATCACCGGCGTCTCCTCGGGGACGAAGTGCCCCATAGAGATCACCTTCACGCCGTGGGCCTCGAGCGGGAGGATCATGTCGTTGAACCCGACGGGCTTGCCG
>JBKPRM010000068.1:0-4457 GCA_046734555.1 Actinomycetota bacterium
CGAGGCCGCGATCACGAACGGCGGCAAGTTCATCGGCATCTGGGGCGAGGGGAACTCCTACACCGGACCGGGCGGCACCTGGCTCAACCGCCAGACGTAAGTTCGAGCGACGTGGAGGGGTGGACGGGGCGGCCCGAAGGGCCGCCCCGTCTGCGAGGTCAGCTCGGAAGGCCGCTCATGTGTCAGCCGAAAAGAACGTAGACGCAGAACGCGACGATGAGGCCGAACAGGACGACGCCTGCGATCGTCATGGCGCGTGTCACGGCTGAGGGAACCTGTCGCCATCCGGTTCCGTCGAAGCGCTCGAGGATCGCGTCTCTCCCACGGAGGATCCGCCCCTTGCCGACGTCGGTGAGCGTGGGGCTCGGAACCTTCGGTCCCGGTTGGCTCATCATGCACCGACCATAGGTGCGCGGGTCCCGACGGACAAGATGGTCAGTACGCGATCGCCCACGTGGCGGTGTCGACCCCAGGACGACCGTCGACGATGCAGGGACCGTGCGGATCGGTGGGTTCCAGCGGCAGGAACCGGATCGTCGCCTTGGTTTCGGCCTTCACCTTGGCCTCACACTCGGCGTCGCCGCACCACGCGCCGGTCACGAAACCTCCGCGATCCGCGATCGCCTGGCGGAGCTCGTCGTAGGTCGACGCGGTGTGGGAATTCGCCTCGCGGAACGCGACCGCGTCCTCGAAGAGCCCGGCTTGGACCGCATCGAGCAGCTCGTCGACCCGGTCCGCAGCCGCGTCGAGGCCGAGCTCCAGCTTCTCGCCCGTGTCCCTCCGCGTCACCGTCACCCGGTCCGCCTCGAAGTCGCGGAAGCCGAGATCGAGCCGCAGAGGGATCCCGCGCAGCTCACTGTCGGCGAACTTGTAGCCGGGCCGCAGGTCGTCCCGATCGTCGACCTTGACCCGGATCGGTACTTCCAACCAGCGGCGCCCCGCGATCGCATCGCGCAGCTTCTCCGCCGCGCCCCGCACGCTCGCCGTCTCGTCGTCCGTCTTGCCGGGGATCGGCACGATCCTCACCTGCGTCGGGGCAACCGCCGGCGGCAGCCGCAGACCTTTGTCGTCTCCGTGCGCCATGATCAGGCCCCCGACCAAGCGCGTCGACACCCCCCACGAGGTCGCATATGCGAACTGCTGTTCGCCATCTCGACCGAGGAACGTCACGTCGTACGCATGCGCGAAGTTTTGACCCAGGTAGTGGGACGTGCCCGCCTGCAGCGCTTTCCGGTCGCGCATCAACGCCTCGATCGGCAGCGTCTCGTCGGCGCCGGGGAACCGCTCGCTCGCCGTCTTCCTTCCTTTGTGGACCGGCATCGCCATCACGTCCTCGGCGACCTCGCGGTACACCTCGAGCATCCGGAGCGTCTCCTCCCAGGCCTCCTCACGCGTCTCGTGGGCGGTATGGCCCTCCTGCCAGAGGAACTCCGTCGTGCGAAGCAGCAGGCGCGGCCGCTTCTCCCACCGGACCACGTTCGCCCACTGGTTGTAGAGCAGCGGCAGATCCCGATAGCTCTGCACCCAACGCGAGTACGCGTCCCAGATGATCGTCTCGGAGGTCGGGCGGACGATCAGGGGTTCGCCGAGCTCCTCCCCGCCGGCGTGCGTCACGACGGCGACCTCGGGTGCGAACCCCTCGACGTGCTCCTTCTCCCGCTCGAGCAGTCGCTGCGGGATGAACATCGGGAAGTAGAGGTTCTCGTGGCCCGTCGCCTTGAAGCGCGCGTCGAGCGCGTCGTGGATCGCTTCCCAGATCGCGTACCCGTACGGCTTGATCACCATCGTGCCGCGGGCGAGCGAGTTCTCGGCCAGGTCGGCGCCGCGCACGACTTCCTGGTACCAGCCAGGGAAGTCGTCGGCTTGCGTGGGAAGCGCCATCAGGCCGCCCTGGATAGTCGGCGGGGAAGCGCGTCCCCGAGAGGCGTTACTTGTCGACGTCGCCGACGACGAAGAAGATCGAGCCGAGGATCGCGATCAGGTCGGGGATCAGCGTGCCCGGCAGCATCGCGGGCAACACCGAGATGTTCGAGAAGCTCGCCGTCCGCATCTTCACCCGATACGGCGTCTTCTTCCCCTGGCCCACGAGGTAGTAGCCCATCACGCCCAGCGGGTTCTCCTGGCGCACGTAGATCTCGCCCTCGGGGATCGTGAGTGTCTTGGGGAGCCCGCTCGCACGGAACGGCCCGGGCGGTAAACGGTCCATGCATTGCTCGATGATGTTGCAGCTCTGCTTGACGCGCTCCACCAACACCCACAGCCGGTCGTAGGAATCGCCGCGCTCACCGACCGGCACCTCGAACTCGACCTCGCTGTACTTCTCGTACGGCTCGTCCTTGCGCGGGTCCATCGCGACGCCGGCTGCCTGGGCGACCGGGCCCGAGCACCCGTAAGCGATAGCGGTCTCCGCCGACATCCGGCCGACGTCGCGGCAGCGCGCGAAGATGATCTCGTTGCCCATGATCAGCTGTTCGTACTCGCGGGTCACCGCGCGCACGGCCGCAAGCACCTCGGCCGAGCGCTGCAAGAACCCGCGGGGCAGGTCGTCCTTCAACCCGCCGACCCGGGCGAACGAGTGGTGCATCCGCGCGCCGGTCGCGGACTCGACCAGGTCCTGGCACATCTCGCGCTCGCGGAACGTGTAGAACAGCGGCGTGATCGCGCCGAGCTCCAACGGATAGGAGCCCATGAACACGAGGTGGTTCATGATCCGGTTCCATTCCGCGAACATCGTGCGGATCCACTGCGCCCGATCGGGGACCTCGATGCCGCCGAGCCGCTCGACCGCGACGATCCACCCGAGCTCGTTGTTGAAGGCCGACAGCCAGTCGTGCCGGTTCATCAACACCATCGTCTGACGCGCGTCGCGGAACTCGGCGAGCTTCTCCGCGCCCCGATGCATGTAGCCGAGCACCGGCTCGGCGCGCTTGATCACCTCGCCGTCGAGCTCGATCACGATGCGGAGCACCCCGTGGGTCGCCGGGTGCTGCGGCCCGACGTTGAGGATCATCTCCTCGGTCTGGAACTCCCCCGCCGGGATGATGTCGACGCCGCCTCCCCGGACGAGCGCCGTCACCTCGTGGCTCTGGAAGGCGGGACGCGTGGGGGTGTCGACCATCGTTCCGGCATCTTACCGACCACCCGCGCCCCGGGGACCGGTGCGGAACCCCGGGGCGCGTACCGGCGTCCTGTTGGTGCATGGGAGCGCGACCCCTGGCCCTGCTCGTGGTACCGCTGCTGCTTGCCGGCTGTGCCGACCTCGTCACGCCGATCGCCCACTCGTCCCGGGCTCCCGACACGGCGGTCCTGGTCACGGTCGCCCAGCGAAACGTCCACGGGACGGTCGGTCTCCACGGCGTGATCCGGTACCTGCGCATCACGGGCCCGGCCACCGACGCCAACAAGGAGCTCGAGCCCGACGGCACCACCGTGGTGCGCCTGCCGGACGGTGGCGACTACCTCGCCGCGTCCTGGACCCGCAGCTGCGCCGAGACCTGCGCGACGCTTCGCCCGGCACGGCACCGATGCGAGACGCCGTTCTCCGTCGCTGCCGGCGAGGTGGCGGCCATCGCGGTCCGCTTCCCCGCCGGGCGGCCGTGCGTCATCTCGGTGAGCGAGCCGACGTGACGCGCTAGTCTGCCCGCATGGCTGGGTCGGACGTGCGCCGGAAGGTGCCGTCGGTCGATGCGATCTTGCGCTCGGCGCCGGGCCAACGAGCCTCCCGAACCGTCGGTCGCGCCGTGCTGAAGCGAACGCTGACACGCGAGCTCGACGAGGTGCGAGCCGCCGCCGCCGACGGCCAAGAACCGCCCATCGCCGACGAGATCCTCGCGCGGGCGGTGGGCGTGGCCGCGAACGCCACGCACGGACAGGAACCGGTCATCAACGCGACCGGCGTGATCATCCACACGAACCTCGGCCGCGCGCCCCTCGCGGAGCGGGCGGTCAAGGCGGTCGCGCGCGCGGCCGCGGGCTACACCGACCTGGAGGTCGAGCGCTCGACCGGCGTGCGGGGCTCGCGCGGCGCCCGCGCCGAGCTGCTGCTCGCAGCCCTCACGGACGCCGATGCCTCGATGATCGTGAACAATTGCGCCGCCGCGCTGGTCCTCGCGCTCGCGGCGCTCGCCAAGGGGAAGAAGGTGCTCGTCTCCCGCGGGGAGCTGATCGAGATCGGCGGCGAGTTCCGGATCCCCGACATCATGCGCGCGTCGGGTGCGCGGCTCGTCGAGGTCGGCACGACCAACCGGACGCGGCCGGCCGACTTCCGCAACGCCATCGACCAGACGACCGCCGCGATCCTCCAGGTGCACCCGTCGAACTATCGCGTCGTGGGGTTCACGGCCGCGGCGACCACCGAGCAGCTGGCGGCGATCGCGCGCAAGGCGGGAGTGCCGTTGCTCTACGACGTCGGCAGCGGGCTGCTCGACGTCGAGCGGGGCGTGCCCGGAGAGGAACCG
>JBKPRM010000069.1:0-3777 GCA_046734555.1 Actinomycetota bacterium
ACGGAACCGCCATGACCCTCTGCTAGGGTGATGCCCGGGCACCTTCCCCGATCCCCGAATCGATGATCAGCCTTCAACACGTCACGAAGACGTACAAGAACGACGTCACCGCGCTCGACGACGTCTCCATCGAGATCGAGAAGGGCGAGTTCGTCTTCCTCGTCGGGCCGTCGGGCTCGGGCAAGTCCTCGTCGCTGCGCCTGCTGTTGCGTGAAGAGGAGCCGACGGCGGGCCAGGTGTTCGTCGCGGGGAAGAACCTCGCCAAGCTGTCGGCGTGGAGCGGTGTTCCGAAGCTCCGCCGCAACCTCGGGACGGTGTTCCAGGACTTCAAGCTCCTGCAGGACAAGACGGTGTTCGAGAACGTGTCGTTCGCGCTGGAGGTGATCGGCAAGCCGAAGCACGTGATCGATCAGCGCGTGCCCGAGATCCTGGAGTACGTCGGGCTCGGCACGAAGCTCAACAACTACCCCGACGAGCTCTCCGGCGGCGAGCAGCAGCGCGTCTCGATCGCGCGCGCATGCGTGAACCGGCCGCTCGTGCTCCTCGCCGACGAGCCGACCGGCAACCTCGACCCGAACACGAGCGTCGACATCATGCGACTCCTCGACAAGGTGAACAAGATCGGGACGACCGTCGTGATGGCGACGCACGATCAGGCGATCGTCGACGCGATGCGCAAGCGCGTGATCGAGCTCGACAACGGGAAAGTCGTCCGCGACCAGTCTCGGGGGGTGTATTCGTGATGCGCCGCGTCGAGTACTACTTCCGCGAGACGGCATCGGGGATCCGCCGGAACGGGACGATCGCGTTCGGCGCGGTGATGACCGCCTTCATCGCGTTGTTCCTGTTCGGGTTGGCGCTGTTGATCCGTCGCGAGGTCGACCTCGTGATCGAGAACATCACCGGGAACGTCCAGATCGCCGTCTACCTCGACGACGCGATCAAGACCGAGACCATGCTCGCGATGAAGTCGAAGCTCGAAGGCCTTCCGGCGGTCGACACGGTCGTCTTCGAGGACCAGCAGGCGGCGTGTGCCCGTGCGCAGGCGCTGTTCGCGGGGCGCCCCGAGATCATCGAGAACGTGAGCTGCTCGACCTTCCCGACGTCGCTGCGCGTGAATCTGAAGGACACGTCCCAGTTCGAGCAGGTGACGGCCGCGTTGGGGTGCCAGCAGACCGAAGGATCGAAGCTCGAATGCCAGGAGCCGGGGGTCCTCGAGATGTGGGATTACCGGTCGTTCCTCGAACGGCTGAACGCGATCGCGACGTTCCTGTCCGTGGGCCTGTTCGCGCTCGCGATCATCATGCTGGTCAGCGCCGTGGTGCTGGTTGCGAACACGCTGCGGATGGGCATGTTCGCGCGCCGCAAGGAGATCAGCATCATGCGACTCGTCGGGGCCACCAACTGGCGGATCCGTGTGCCCTTCCTCATCGAGGGGGGCGCTGAGGCGCTGTTCGGCGCGGGCCTCGCGATCGTGTTCCTGTTCCTCGGGAAGGTCTTTCTCGTCGATCAGCTCGCGAGCCAGCTGCTGTGGCTCCCCCTCGTGCGCAACGGCGACGTGCTCGGTGTGCTGCCCTACGTGTTGATCGCGGCCATCGGCGTGGCGGCGGTCGCAGGCACGGTGGGCATGCGGCGATACCTCGACGTGTAGCCTCCCCTGCCGATGGGGGCTTCCGCGCAACGTTCCGACGACAAGACGGTCGCGACCAACCGCAAGGCGCGGCACGACTTCGCGATCCTCGAGACGGTTGAATGCGGGATCCAGCTCACCGGCTCTGAGGTGAAGTCACTCCGCCTGGGGCAGGCGTCGCTCGTCGATTGCTATGCCCGGCTGCGTGACGGTGAGATGTGGCTCGAAGGGATGCACATCCCGCCCTACGAGCAGGGCGACAAGCGGACCCACGAGCCGATGCGGCCACGCAAGCTCTTGCTGCACCGTCGCCAGATCGACGCGTTGCAGCGCGACTCCGTCGAGAAAGGGCTCGCGCTGGTGCCGCTGCGGGTGTACTTCTCCCATGGGATGGCGAAGGTGGATCTGGCGCTCGCTCGCGGGAAGCGCCAGCACGAGAAGCGTCAGTCGATCGCGAAGCGGGACGCGCAACGGGAAGTCGAACGCGAGCTCGGGCGGCGGCGGTGAGCTGCTTCGCTCAGCCGACGTTCGCGAGCAACCAGTCGACGAGCGGCGACATCTTCCGGTAGTGCCGAGCGCAGAACGCCGGGAACGTGGCGGTCGCAAGCTCTGTGGGGAGGTCCATCTCGATGCCGGCGTGCACGCTGTTGTGTCGCAGGAGCGCCGCTCGCGGGTGATCCGACGCGAAGCCGGACGGCACGCGCTTGTAATGCTCGCCGCCGACGTCGTAGCCGGCGCGCTCGACCCGGGCCACGGTCTTGTCCAGGGCACGCCCCGACGCGTCAGCGTCGACCGCCTGCCGGTACCGCTCGAGCTCAGGCTTGTCCAGCATGTGCATCCCTGCGCCCAGCACGAGTTCGGTTGGCCGGAGGCGGAACCAGTAGGTCGGCGACCCCTTGGCATCGCCGCAGCGGAACGCCAGGTCGAGGTGGTCCTTGTAGGGCCGCTTGTCGGGCGAGAAGCGGATGTCACGGTTGATGCGCATCATCGACCCGCCCACGCGCGGTTCCGCGTGGACCTCGGGCGAGAACTTCGCGATGAGCGGCCCGATCGCCTCGATGAACGCGAGCGCCGGCTCGAGGACATCCTGCTCGTATGACGCCCGGTGTTCTTGGAACCAATCTCGGTTGTTGTGCCGGCCAAGATCCCTCAAGAAGCGGAGCGTCCGATCGGAGAACCCGGTGAACGCCATGCCCCGACCCTAGCGTCCTTCAGGTGAGCGCGGTACCGACCGTATACTGGGGGACAACTACATATGGGGGTGTACTGGCTTCGATCCGGACGGATCCCGTCTGGGCGAAGCGGGCCGTGATCCCGGATGTCACGTTAAACGCCGGACCAACACAAGCGCCAACGACGAGTTCGCGCTCGCTGCCTAATCCGTTAGGTAGCTGCCCGCCCCGTGTGCCTACGGTCGGGGGTCGGGTATCACCTAAGTAGGCTCACTCCGCCGGTTCCGACCGGAGGCTGGCGGAGGACACCGCATCCGGTCTGGCGCCGAGGTCGTCTGCCGATGGACGACCGAGGGGCGAGATCTGACCATCGGCTGCGCCCGGAGAAGTCCCAGTCGGTCGCCCGGACACGCGGGTTCGAATCCCGCCACCTCCACGAACGTTGCAGCGCGACGTTGCAACGCTGTTGGAGGTGTTCCGCCTGCGCAGCAGGCGGCTGCGGCTGCGGCCGATTCCGCGTTCCTCCCGGCGTTACGCGACCTGGAGCGTGCCGACCATGCCGCTCGTCTGATGGAACGAGCAGAAGAACTGCACGGACCCGGAGTCTGGGAACGTGACCTTGATGTCCTGCGAGTCACCGGGATCGAGGGTGACGTCGATGTTCTGGTCGGTGATGGAGAAGTTGTGCGGCACCGAACCGTCGTTGGTCAGCGAGATCGTCAGCTTCTGGCCCCCGGTCCCGCTCAGGTCGGACGGCGAGAAGAAGAAGTTCTCCGCGGACATCGTCGTCGAGCTTTCACCCGAGACATCGGTCGGGGCGCTGCTCGAGGAACCGCCGGCCGCCGAACCGCTGCTCGAGCTCGAGCTACAGGCCGTTGCGAGCGTGAACGTGGCGACCACGAGGGCGCCGGTGATCCAACCGCGTCGCTGCATGGATTCCCTCCCGTTCTCGAACGTGGCTCATGAGGTTGTACG
>JBKPRM010000070.1:0-5939 GCA_046734555.1 Actinomycetota bacterium
CGGTGTCCGTCTGCAGTCGCCACGCGAACAGGCCCGCGATGATGAACTCCGGCGCCTCCGATGCGAGCGGCGCCAGCCACTGCACCAGGAAGAACTCCGACACGCCGTACTCGCGGCCGGCGGACACCAGCGCGTGCGCGAACGGTTCCGCGCACAGCACGATCACGAACGCCGCCCAGACGAACATCGCGACCACCGTGATGCGCCGCGGTCTCGTGCGGAACGTGCCGATCCACCGGGACGGACCGACCAGGTGTGGCTCCTCCGCCGGAGCCCGGGACAACCGAACCATGTACAGCACGAATAGCCCGACGAGGACGACCGTGTCGATGAGCATGATCGAGTGCTTCAGCGGCAAGGTCAGCGAATAGCCGGTCGCTACCAGCAGGAACGCGATCTCGACGGCGTGCGGCCGGCCCAGCACGACCTCGCTGACCGGCCGCGGTGGCGCACCGTCGAGGCCGCGGCGCCGCGATCGGAACCAGGCGATGAACACGACCGAGCTCCAGCCGATCCCGATCAGCAGCCGGTTCGCACCGGTCATGTTCGCGAGCGCCAGGGAGCACGGCGAGGCGAGCCCGGGTTCGGCGCTCGGGCAACTCGGCCCGTATGCGGCGACCGAATGACCGCCCTGCCACGCGAACACGAAGTCGACCGCGTACTCCGGGAGCACCGCGATCAGCGCCAGCAGCGCCAACGCGAGGCCGGCCGCGATGTCCAGCTGCGCGACCTCGGCCGCCCACGACAACACGAACGCGGCACCGACGATCGCGAGACCGAAGAGGATCGCCTCGACGCCGTGTGAGAGGTGCGGTTCGGACAGCCGGACCCAGAGGGCGGGCACCGCGACCAGGACGGAGAGGGCGAACGCGAGGCGGACGCGTCCGTACGACTGGGGGCGGGCGGCCTCGGGCTCGGTCGTCATCGTCCCGCGCGAGGCTAACAGGGTCCGGTCTGAGAGCATCCCCGAGATGGCGTGGGTCCTGTTGATCCTTTCGCTGCTCGTGATCCTCGCGGGCGCCGAGTTGTTCACGAACGGCGTGGAGTGGGTCGGCGAGGGGTTCGGACTGTCGGAGGGAGCGGTCGGCTCGGTCCTCGCGGCGGTCGGGACCGCGCTTCCCGAGACGCTGCTGCCGATCATCGCGATCGTGTCCGGCCATGACGCGGGCGAGGAGATCGGGATCGGCGCGATCCTCGGGGCGCCCTTCATGCTCACGACGCTCGCGATGGTGGTGATCGCGGTCGCGGTCCTGATCTTCGCGCGGGGCGGAAAGCGTTCCCTCGATCTGTCGATCCAGACCGATGTGATCCGACAGGATCTCGGCTACTTCCTGGTGATGTATTCGCTCGCGGTCGTTGCCGGTCTGCTGCAGGTCAAGGCGATCGACTACGCGCTGGTCGTCGTGCTCCTGGTCGGCTACGCGTACTACGTGCGTCGGCACTTCCAGTCCGGCGGTGAGGAGGAGACCGAGGCGGAGAACGAGATCCGGTCGCTCTACGTCTGGGACCTGGTGCGCCGCTTCCGACGCCAGGCGATGGAGTGGACGGCGGACCGGTCGACCGCCGCGCCATTCGTGCAGGTGGGGATCGCCCTCGGCCTGATCATCCTCGGGGCGGAGATCTTCGTGTCATCGGTCGGCGATCTCGGTGAGGCGGCCGGCATCCCGCCGCTCGCGTTCTCTCTGCTCGTGGCGCCGCTCGCCACGGAGCTCCCCGAGAAGTTCAACAGCGTGCTGTGGGTGCATCGCCGCAAGGACACGCTCGCGATGGGGAACATGACCGGTGCGATGGTGTTCCAGTCGTCGTTCCCCGTGACGGTCGGCCTGCTGTTCACGCCGTGGGAGCTCGCGCACGAGGCGCTGATCGCGGCGGTGGTCGCGCTGCTCGCAGGCACGGTCCTGTACCTGACGCTTCGGATCCGCGGCAAACTGAGCGCGCCGTTGCTGCTGGTGCAGGGGATCTTCTACCTCTTCTACGTGGGCTACGTGATCACGAAGCTCTAGGTCACGTTCGAGCAGTCGCGCTCGTGCAGGATCAGCGGGGGGAGCGGGTCCTGAGTGAAGTCGAACGAGTCGATCAGGTCGTTGGCGGTCGCGTCTCGTCGGCCGAGCGAGGGCGTGCCGTAGAGCTTCTCCATGAACCGCAGCACGCTCGTGAAGTCCGACGTCTCGTGGAAGATGTAGCCCGGCTTCGCGTAGGGACTGATCACGAGCAGCGGCACGCGGGGCCCGTCGCCGTAGATGTCGACATGCGGCGGCGGCACGTGGTCGAAGAACCCGCCGAAGTCATCCCACGTGAGGAAGATCGCGGTGTGCCTCCACTCGGGGATCCGCATGATCGCGTTGATCGTCTGGACGGTCCAGTTCTCGCCGTCGCACAGGTGCCCGTAGCCGGGGTGGTCCGACAGCGGCGTCGGCGGCATCAGCCACGACACCTGCGGCAGCTGGTTCGACCTGACCTCGGGCAGGAACGTCGAGTTGTCGACGACGTCGTGCCACATCGGGCCGTAGCGGATGTGCGGGATCGTGCCCATGACGTCGAAGTACGGCGTGTCGGAGAGGTAGTACGTCCACGACACCCCCGCGTGCTCGAGCAGGTCGGGGACGGTCTTGATGTCCGCGCACGGCCAGCGCTCGATCACCCAGTCGCGCTCGAGCGCGTCGACGTTCGCGTGCTCCTCGAGGTTGAACACGGTCCGTTCGTCCGCTGTCGACATCTTCGGGAACGAGTAGATGCGCTCGGTGGGGTCCTCGCAGTAGCCCCCCAGCTGCCCGTCGTCGCCGCCCTGGCCCTCGAGCGGCCGTTCGTTGTCGATGAAGCGGTTCGACGACGAGGCGACGAGCCAGAAATGCTCCACGAACGTCGGGCCGTACGACGAGGAGAAGAACTCGTCCCCGAGGGTGAAGGTCTTCGCGTACGCCCAGTAGTTGGGGATCTGCTCCTTGGAGTACTGCACGTAGGTGGCGCCGCCCGCACCGCCGTCGATCTGGTCGAAACAGTTCATCCGCCCGCCGTTGATCGCCTTGATCCCCGCCATGAAGGAATGCGTCGCTCCCGCCTGATCGTCGGTCGCTCGCTGCAACTGGACCGTCGTGCCGTCGCAGAGCTGCCCCTGGGTGGCACCGTCCGCACCTGGGAACGTCCCGTAGAACGTGTCGAACGTCCGGTTCTCCTTGACGATGAACACGACGTTGTCGATCTTGCGGCGGGCGAGGCGCCACTCGCGCGCGTGCTCGGGTTGGTTCGTCGGTTCGGTGGACGACGCGGGTGCCGTCGACGTCGACGGACTCAGGTCGGCCGACGCCTCCGTTCGGGCGGTGCACGCCGCGGCGACGATGAGGACGCCGAGCAGCGGGGCGAAGCCGCGAACCCTACTGCGGATCGGGCTGCGCGTTCGCGGGGATCGCCTTCTGCAGGATGAATCCGTCTTGGTTGAGATCCTGCCAGAGGGCGTTGTTCGCATCGGAGAGCCTGACGATACTTTGCGTCCCGAGGATGTCGCTCTGACCGATCGCGACGAGGTTGGTCACCCGCTGCGCGGGCAGTGACTGCGAGAGTCCGGCCAGCCGGATCAACTCGTCGATCGGCACGGTGGTCTCGGTGTTGCGCAGGCCCGCGCCGAGCCACGAGTACAGGCGTGTCGGGTCCTTCGCGAACTCGCCACGGAACTGCGTGAGCGCGCTCTTCAGCACGACACCTTGATTGAGCGATCGGTCGAAGTCGCCGAGGGGGAGCGAGTGGCGCGTGCGGGAGTACCCGAGCACCTCGCGACCGGTCATCCGGTGCAGCCCGGCTTCGAAGGTCTGCTCGAACCCGACGACGGTGTACGGCACGTCGACCTCGAGCCCACCGATCTGGTTGACGGCCTGTGTGACCTCGTTGAACCCCGTGACGACGTAGTAGTCGAACGTGATGCCCGTGAGGTTCTCGACGGTCTGGACCTCGGCCTCGGGCCCGCCGACCGGCATCGCGGCGTTGATCTTGTCGGTGCCGCCGGTCGACAGCGGCACGTAGGAGTCGCGCGGGATCCCGAACACCGTCGCGCGGTGCTCGGCCGGGTTGATCCCCAAGATGTGGATCGAGTCGGAGCGACCCTTGGTCATCGGGGTGCCGGGCCGGGAGTCGGACCCGAGCAGCAGCACGAAGATCGGGTCGTTGCCGTCGAGCGACGGCGTGAATTCGGCGTGCGCCTTCTCGATCACGAACAGCGGGGCCGCGCCGGCCGGAGCGGTGCCGAGGCTGGCGGCGACCGTGCCGCCGATCCAGGCGGTGAGACCGAGCACGACGGCGGCGAGCCTCTTCGTCATGCGCTCGCCGATGCGGTCGGGGAGGTCGCGGACGACTTCGCCTTGTGCGGCTTGTCCTGGCGGTCCAGGTCGAACGCCTCGATCTTCCAGGTGTCGCCGTCGGGCACGAGGAAGAACGTGCCGGTCAGCTCGATCTTGGTCGACGTGCCGTCCGTGTTCGTCGCCTTCGCCTTGAACGTGATCTCCCCGTAGGCACGGATCGCGTTGAGGTCGCCGTCGACGAGCGTGACGACCTTCAGCTTGCTCGGCAGCGGGTTGACCGACTCGACCGTGTCGCCGGCGTTCTTGCCGAGGGACAACGTGTCGATGTTCGGCTCGACCTCTTTGGCGGCGTCGTCGGTGAAGAAGTCGTCGAGCGCGCCCGCGTCGCCCCAGCCGTCGGGGTCGACGTATCCCGTCTGCAGCACCTGCGTGAGGACGTCCTGCACCGCAGGCGTGTTGTGCTTCGCGGCCTTCGTGAGCTTGCTCTTGGTCAGGTGCGCGACGGCCGCCTCGGGCTTCGACTCCACGGTCTTGAACTTGAACTGCTCCACCGGCGGCGGGGCGCTCGTGAATGGAAGCCCGATGACGCTGTCCTCGCCCCGACCGAACAGGAACCACAGGAGGCCGAGGGCGGCGACGGCGGCGATGACGCCGATGATGATGCGGCGGCGAGCCACCGTGGAGCGATCCGCGGTCTTCTGGGCTCGCTTGGGCGTCGGCGCTGCGGAGTCCCGCAGGGGGGTCTTCTCGTTAGCCAAAGCGCCCCGAGGCTACCAGCCGATATCTCGATTCCAAGCACCGACGGCGTGACGAACCTGTAACGCTCTCGGGTCCCGTTTCTGGCGGTTCCGATACGCTTCGCGCGCGTCGAAGGTGTGCCGGGAAGACTGGTCGGCGGAGGAGCCACGATGCCCGCCGAGCCCGAACCGGTGCAGTTCGACCGGACCAGCACGCGTCTGCTGCAACGCTTCCTTCGGTCGTCCACGGCCTCCGGGTACGTCCTGCTCGCCGCGCTTGCGCTCGCGATGTTGTGGGCGAACTCCCGGTGGGCCGACGCCTACGAACGACTCTGGACCACGCCGCTGTCGCTCCACGTCGCAGGCATCACGATCGGCACCGACCTCCGGTTCTGGATCGGCGACGGCCTCATGACGATCTTCTTCCTCCTGGTCGGCATGGAGATCGAGCGCGAGCTCCGCAGCGGCGAGCTCCGGCAGCCGCGCGTCGTGGCGTTGCCGGCGCTGGCGGCGGTCGGCGGCATGGTCGCGCCCGCGCTGATCTACATCGGCGTCGTCGGTGCCGGCGACGCCGCGCGCGGATGGGGCGTGCCGATGGCGACCGACATCGCGCTCGCCCTCGGCGCGCTCACGCTCGCGGCGAGGTATGTACCCGTCGACATCCGCCCGTTGCTGCTAACGCTCGCCATCGTGGACGACATCGGATCGATCGTCGTGGTGACCGTCTTCTACGCCGCCGGCGGCACACCCGTCGCGCTCCTCGCCGCGGCCGCGGTGGTCGCTGCGATCATCGTCGCCGAGCGCCTCGGGGTGCACCTGTGGGCGGTGTACGTCCTGCTCGGTGCCTTCCTCTGGTACGCCTTCCTTCGGGCCGGGATCGAGCCTGCGATCGCCGGCGTGGTCCTCGGTGTGC
>JBKPRM010000071.1:0-5440 GCA_046734555.1 Actinomycetota bacterium
CGACCTGTCGACGCATCGGCTGCGGCGGATCGTTGCGGGCGACACGGTCGAGGCGTTCTCGGTCGGCACGGGCGCGTCCACGACCCCGACCCCGCCCGGGCGCTTCTTCGTGTGGGCGCACGTGCCCACCGGCGAGCCGCACGGCCCATACGGCGTCTTCGCGCTCGGGCTCTCGGGGTTCTCGGACGTGATCACCGACTGGGTGGGTGGCGGGCGGCTCGCGATCCACGGGACGGACGACCCGGCCGACCGCGGCGTCGACGTCTCGCACGGCTGCGTGCGGGTCTTCAACGCGCAGATGCGGCAGCTGACCGACGTCCCGCTCGGCACGCCCGTCTGGATCCACCCCTGACGGCTCTCGGTGGCATCATGGCCCCGTGAGCACGGAGCAGGCGACCGGCACGCGCACCGAGGAGCTCTTGGCGCTGGCCGGTCGCTACGCGGCGCACAACTACCACCCGCTGCCCGTCGTGATCGCCGAGGGCGAAGGCGCCTGGGTGACCGACGTCGAGGGCCACCGGTACCTCGACATGCTCGCGGCCTACAGCGCGCTGAACTTCGGCCATCGCCACCCGCGGCTGGTCGAGGCCGCCCACCGCCAGCTGGACCGTCTCACCCTGACCTCCCGCGCCTTCCACAACGACACGTTCCCGATCTTCTGCCGTGATCTCGCCGAGCTCGCGGGCACAGACATGGTCCTCGCGATGAACACCGGCGCGGAGGCGGTGGAGACCGCGATCAAGACCGCACGCAAGTGGGGATACGACGTGAAGGGTGTCGCCCCCGATCGCGCCAAGGTGGTCGTCGCCGACGGGAACTTCCACGGCCGGACCGTCACGATCGTGAGCTTCTCGACCGATCCGTCGGCACGGGCGGGCTTCGGTCCGTTCACGCCGGGGTTCGAGGTCGTTCCCTACGGCGACGTCGATGCGCTTCGCGCCGCGATCGACGACGAGACGGTCGCGTTCCTCGTCGAGCCGATCCAGGGCGAGGCCGGTGTGATCATCCCGCCCGACGGCTATCTGCGCGCGGCGCGCGAGCTCTGCACGGAACGCCGCGTACTGCTGATGGCCGACGAGATCCAGTCGGGCCTCGGGCGCACCGGCACCACGTTCGCGGTCGAGCACGAGGCAGTCGTGCCGGACGTGTACATCCTCGGCAAGGCGCTCGGCGGCGGGATCATGCCGCTATCGGCGGTCGTCGCCGGTCGCGAGGTGCTCGGCGTGTTCGAGCCCGGGGAGCACGGCTCGACGTTCGGGGGCAATCCCCTCGCGTGCGCGATCGGGATCGAAGTGCTCGACATGCTCCGTGACGGCACCTACCAGCGTGCGTCGGCCGAACTCGGCGCGTGGTTGCGCCAGGCGCTCCTCGACGCCGATGTCCCGCAGGTCGCGGCGGTGCGCGGGCGTGGCCTGTGGATCGGCATCGACCTGGTGCCCGACGCCGGCACCGCGCGCGCGGCGTGCGAACGGCTGATGGACCTGGGCGTCTTGGCGAAGGACACGCACGAGTCGACGATCCGGCTGGCGCCGCCGTTGTGCGTCACCCGCGAGGACCTCGAGTGGGCCCTCGAGCGCGTCGTCGACGTGCTGTCGACCGCTCGCGCTTAGGCCGGGGCGAACCGCCGACCGTGCAGCGACGGGAACACGTCGACCACACGGGCGAGCTCGCGGTTCGACCCGTAGATCAACAGCGCGAACATCGCTCCATAGATCGGCAGGTGCCCGATCAGCTCGGCCGACCCGAGGAAGAACAGCGTCGCGTTGAACGGGATCCCCGCCAAGATCACGACCAGCTGGGGCAGCCGACCCGAGATGATGAGGAGGCCGAACAGCAGCTCGAACGCCCCGGCGACCCTGATGAACGTGAGATCGTTCACCTGGAACCCGAGCGTCTTGGCCAGGTTGAAGGCCGGGAACCGATCGAGGAACGCGAGCGCGAGCTGCGGGTTGATCAGCTTCTCGGTGAACGCGAGCAGGGCGAGCGCGCCACCCACGAGCGCCCGCAACGCGAACGTCGCGCGTGCGACACGCTCCGGCTCCGTGCTCGCCGCGCCGAGCTGATCCGGCCCCGGTGCGAGCAGCACGAGGAACAGCGCCACGCCGAGCAGGTCCATCCGCTCGAGGATCGGCACGATGCCGTAGACGAGCATCCCCAGGGGGCCGCCGATCACGATCGCGAGCGCGGCGGGCCGGATCCGGACGCCAGTGATCAGCCACACGCCGAGCACCCCTTCGCCGATCGCAACGGCCGCCCCGATCGGCGTCGACGACAGATGCAACGACGGCACGTAGTAGTCGTGGCGGGCGGCGAGCGCGAGCAGCGACACGCCGGCGTGGATCCCGAGCACCCGCGGCACCCAGGGTGACAGCCGGCCGAGCGGCTCGAGGAACGGCAGCTCCGGCCGGGGGAATCGTGCGCCGATGATCCGCCACGCGACCGCGGCCGCGACCGCGAGCGCGATGCCCGCGAGCGTCATCGGCTGAACCGCGAACCCCCAGTCGAACGGGGGCCTCGCTTGCGTGAACCAGGACTCGTGGCCGAGCATCGCTTCCATCACCAACGCTACCCAGCGGGCCGGGAAGGCGGCGGCGACCGACCGGCGCAACCGCCTCGGGCCACTTGTCGGTCCGGGACATGCCCTAGGCTTCGGGCCACGATGACCGACCGGCCGAGGCCGCAGCCCAGGTTCACGCTGGCCCTGACCGGCGATCTGCTGCACACGCGCCGGCTCGCTCCGATCGCCGACGGCGACGAGGGCTTCGCCGCCATCGTCCCGCGGCTCCGCGCCGCCGACGCGACGTTCGGCAACCTGGAGCTGACGGTGGCCGAACGTGACGACCCCGACGCGTGGGTCTGGGGGGTGACCGAGGACTGGGCGATGGGGTCGGAGCCACACGTCATCGACGACATCCGCGACCTCGGGTTCGACATCGTCGGCCGTGCGAACAACCACGCGATGGATCGCGGGCCCGCCGGTCTGCGGACGACCTCCCGGCTGCTCGACGAGGTCGGCATCGTGCACGCCGGTGCGGGCGAAGACCGGTCGCAGGCGAGCGCGCCTCGATTCCTCGAGACGGCGCGTGGGCGCGTGGGGTTGGTGAGCGTGACCACGAGCCCGTCGCCGCGCGACGTGGCGTCGGCGCTCGATGCGTTCGCCGGTCTCGCGCCGCGGCCGGGGATCCACGCGCTCGGACTGCAGCCCGTGGTCACCGTTCCGAACTCGACGCACGAGACGCTGAGGCAGCTGCACGACCGCATGCCCGATTCCGTGGGCGAGTGGATGCGCGGGGAGTCGTTGAACCTCTTCCGGACGCGCTTCGTCGCCGGGGACGAACTCGCCGTCGAGTACGTGCCGGAACCGGAGGAGCGCGAGACGATCATGCGGTCCCTCCGGCAGGCGGCCAGGCAGGCCGATGTGACGATCCTGTCCATCCACGCGCACCAGGGCGACGACGACCCGGCACACCCGCTGCCGTACCTCCGCGAGCTGGCACACGATGCGATCGACGCAGGCGCGGATGTGGTCGCCGTGAGCGGCCCACACGTGCCCGCACCGATCGAGATCCACGCAGGCGCGCCGATCATGTACGGGCTCGGCGACTTCATCTGGAGCGACCTCGGCGGTCCAGTGCCCGAGTACATCTGGCGGTTGACGCGCAGAGCGGCGGGCGACCGCGTCGATCCACGCACGATGTCGGAGGCCGACCTGATCCAGCTGCTCGGTGACGACGCGTTCGCCGACCGATGGATCTTCCGCGGAGCGCTCGCCGAGGTCGTCTTCGGAGCACGAGGCGTCGACGAGGTCCGGCTGCATCCCGTCGACCTCGGCTTCGACCTGCCGCTCACGCGCAAGGGCATCCCCCGAAAGCCCGACGACGACGTCGCGCGCGAGATCTGTGAGCGGTTCGCGACGATCTCCTCGCCGCTCGGCACGAGCGTCGGGATCGAGGGCACACACGCGGTCGTTCGGCTCAGCTGACCGATCGCCTCGACCGCCGTCACGATCGGCGGGATGCGGCTGTGGGCGATGCGGCGCCTGGACGTGCTGACGCCCGAGCAGCTGACGGAGGTGAACACGCAGGTCGGGCACCTGCAGATGGCCGGGACCGACGGCGATCTCGCCCGGGCCACGAGGGCAGCGAGGGCCCTGCAGGCCGTCCTCGCGACGATCGATGGCTGACAGAGGTCGCCCGATCGGCCCGCGCAAGGCAGGATGGACGCATGCGTGCGCGCGACGTTCCCTTCGCCGCCGAGGCGGTCGACGGCTGGCGTGCGTGGAGCGTGATCGAGCGCGACGGCGACGTGTGGCTTGCCTCCCTCACGAGGCCCGAGGACTGGGAACCGGCCGTGCCCTTCGTCGCGAACTGCTCGCGGCGGCGTCATCAGGCGCCCGGCCGGGCCTGCTCGTGCGGTGTGTACGCGGGGGGGGAGCCCGAGGAGCTCGCCGGGCTCGGCCGGATCGCGGGCGCTGCGGTCGGTCAGGTATCGCTGTGGGGCAGGGTCGCGGAACACAGCCGCGGCTATCGGGCACAGACCGCATATCCGGCTCGGCTGCGTCTCGTGTGCGTCACGTGCCTCGCCGCGGGGGACGGCGTGCCCGCGACGCACGTGGACCGCGACCGTTCGCGCGACCGAACGAGGATCGTCCCGCTGTGCGACGCGCACGCGGATGGCCGATCGCTGCCGGCGGTGCGCGAGATGGAAGATCGGTTGCTCGCTCGCTATCAGGTCGAGCCGGTGCCGCACGCGTCGATCGAGCGGATCCGCCGCGACCCGACCGTGGAGGATGCGGAGCGCCGGTCGAGGCGGCGGACGATCGTCCTCGTCGCGGCCGCGCTGGCCATCCTGTCCCTGGTCGCGTTCGTCGGCGAGCTCGGCCGATCCGAGGAGCCCGTGCACGACTCGACGACGGCCGCCGAGCGGGTGCTCGGCGACTACATCGTGCGTCCCCTCACGGACGTGCGTCGTCGACAGCTCAACACCGACGGGGATGCGTCTGCGTGCGGCATGGTGACGCCCAACGAGGTGGTCCCGATCGACTGCGGCGATCCGCGTTTGGAGGTGCGGGTCGCAAGCGTCGTCAGTTCGGGACGGCACCAGGGCCCGCTCTGCGACGATCGGACGACCGTCATGACGATGATCGGCGACCGCGTGATCTGCTGGCGAGACGTCAAGGGTCGAGACGTCAACGAGTGATGCGGCCCCGCTCGGTCCTCACTCCACGACGATGCCGGGAGCGTCCGCCAGGTCGACGAGATCGAGCGTCTGCCGGACGCTGCCCGATGCGTTCCGGATGACGAGTGCGCCGCCGTCCAACCCGCGCGCGAGGTTGACGAGCGCCCACACGCCGATGCTGTCGATGAAGGTCACGTGCGAGAAGTCGAGGATGATGGTCGCGTGCGGGCGAGTGGAGATCTCGGCGATCCTCGTCGCCGTG
>JBKPRM010000072.1:0-8176 GCA_046734555.1 Actinomycetota bacterium
GAGCAAGGTCACCGACGCCGCGCTCCCGTGGTTGAGGCCCGCCCAGTACAGCGCCGACTCGGTGCCGTACCCCAGGAGGCCCGCGAGCGCCAAGCCGCGCCGCTCGCCCGGCTCGGGCACGAGCGGTTGACCCGACGCGACCGCGATGACGGCCACCAACGCTGCCGTGAGCCCGAAGCGGAGGCACAGCAACGTGAACGGTGGCTCGCCGTGCAGCAGGCCTTTCCCGACGATCACGACGCACGCGAAGAGCACGCTCATCGCGACGGCGAGCGCCGAGCCGACGAGGTCGCTGCGGCGCGCGGTCTGCGAGTTCAACCCTGCTCCGCGAGGAAGGCCGCGACGCGGGTGACGAGCTCGGGAAGGCGAGCGAGGAGCTCGTCCTCCGATCCGAGCACGATGAGCTCCGCGTTCGGCAGCAGGTCGGCGAGGATCCTCCCGAGCTCGGCGGGGTGGATCTCGTCACCTTCTTGACACAGGATCAGGGTCGGCGCGGACACCCGCCGCAAGAGCTCACGGTCGCCGATCGCGACGTCTCGTGTGATCTCGCGGATCGAGCGCGCCACACCGGTGGCGTTCAGGTCCTGCCAGAGGAACAGGTCGAGCTCGCGCAGCCACGGTTCCTCGGCGTAGTCCGCGACACGCTTGGAGTCCGCGACGATCCGCTCGACCGCCTCCTCGACCGGGAGCGTCTCGAGCAGGTCGGCCACCCTGTCGAACCGTTCGTGGTCGGCGAGGCCGAGATCGAGCGCGGCCGGCATCACGAAGACGATCCGCTCGAACCGCTCGGGGTCGCGGGCGAGTAGATGGGTGATCGCGCCCTGGCCGAGCGACGTGCCGACCGCGCGGGTCGCGCCGTAGGTCTCGGCGACGGCGTCGAGGTCGGCGGCGAAGTCCGAGAACCGATAGTGGCCCGGCTCCGGCGTCCCGGAGTGCGCGTGACCGCGGAAACAAAAGCGCACCTTCGTGCCCGGCGCCATGGGGGTGAACGCGGCGAGCTCCATGCACGAGTTCGTGAGTCCGTGCGCGAAGACCGTGACCGGGTCTCCCTCGCCGTCGATCTCGACGTGCAACCGTGTCCCGTCGCGGGAGAAGACCTCAGGCACGCCTGGCTCGCACGGCGTGCAGGAGGTACGCAGCGACGATCGCCATGACCGAGAGGTTACGGACCGCGAGAACGAGCTGGTTCCCGCCTGGGCCCAGGTCGACGTCGAGGTACCACAGGGTGACGAGCGCGCCGGTGATGAACACCGGCGCGCCCCCGAGCCACGTCCAGCGGGGGCCGTCGCCTCCGGCGACGGCCGCCCACGGCAGCAACCACGCGACATACTGCGGACTGAACACCGGCGCGAACACGAGCAGTGCGGCGACCGCGGCGAGCGCCGGCGCACCTGCCGGCTCGTCGCGCACCTCGCGGGCGAGCAGCCAGATCGCGGCAACCGTGACGACCGTCGCGAGCAGGAGCGCACCGGGCACACCCGCGGGGATCGTCCCCGTGCGGTTCGCTCCCTCCTCGAATCGATGTTGCCCCGTGAGCGCCCAGACAGGCACACCGATCGTCGATGCGATCTCCCATCCCGTCGACCCACGGAACGTGCTGACCTGCCGAAGCGCACCGAACCCGCCGATCGCGACCCACGCGGCGAGGCCGGCGCCGACCGCGGCCGCTGCGGTCATCCACGCGCGCGTTCGCCGCTCGAGCATGAGCGCCGGCGCGACGACCACCGGCCAGACCTTCAGCAGGATCGACCCTGCGAGCGCCAACCCGCTCGCCGGCTCACGGTCGCGGCGCGCCCACGCGAGCGCGAGCGCGGCCAACGCGACCGGCACCAGGTCGTCGCGACGGTAGATGAAGGCCAACAGCGGCACGCCGAGCCAGAGATATCGCGTGGCCGCAGCCCGGCCCCACCCGACCCGCACCGCCCGCCACGCCGTGAGGTCGGCGGCGAAGGCGACGATCGCGAGCAGGATCCGCGTGGTCGCGAGGCTCCCCCAGCCGACCGCGCGGATCACGACCCAGTCCCCGATCGCGTACTCCACCGGCGTGTCGCGCCACGGCACGCCGGGCGTGTGTGCGATCTCGAAGAACCGGTGCGCCGCGCTGTCCGGCCAGTGCGGGACGCCGACGACGACGCTCACGAGCACGACCAGGCGCAGTGCGATCAGGCCGAGCTCGGCGAGACGTGACCGACCGACGGAGCGAAGGAAGATCCCGCGGCGCCTACGCGCCGACGACATCACCGTCGACGAGGTCGTCCTGCGGCGCGAACTGGTCGTGGATGCGCCGCGCCCACGCCCCGACCAACGCGGTCAGCACGATGAAGATCGCGCCCGAGGCGACGAGGATGATCCGCGTGCGGCTCTCGCTGCCCTCGATCCAGATCGCGGACAAGATGAGGGCAGGCACGATGAACCCGAGGTTGTAGGCGATGTCGTAGAGCGCGAACGCGCGGCCCCGGAAGTCGTCGGGCATCGCCTGCTGCGTGATCGTGTCGGCGGAGATCTTCCCGAGGAAGAACGAGAAGAACCCGCAGAACAGCATCAGGGCGAAGCCAAGCGTCGAGACGATCGCGCCGAACACGAGCGTCGATCCGCCCATGAGGAACATCGAGAACAGCAGCAACCGGATCGGCGCGATCCGGTCTTTGAACTTCTGCGCGATCACGAGACCGAGTGCGCCGCCGACGAGGCCGCCGAGGCCCGACAGCACGAGCGACAGCGTATCGGCCTTGTCGGCGCCGCCCTGCACGAGGTTCTTCGCGTACAGCGCGAACACGAACAGTCCGAAACCCCAGAACTGGTAACGCATCATCTGGAACGACGTCAGGCCGAGCGCCGCGGGCGCCCGGCCGGCGACCTCTCGCACACCGGCCACGATCGTGCGGATAACCTGCGCGGCCTCCTGCGCGAACGTCGTGGCGCGCTGGCGCGCCTCGACGTGTTGCATCTGCGTCGCCACGAACGCCCCCGCGACGAGCACGGCCGCGCCCGCGACGACCCCGACCCACGCGGCGATCAAGCCGCCGAAAGCGACGCCCACGACGATCCCGGCGATCTGGGCGAGGGCACCGCCCGCCTGGGACAGCCCGTTGCCCTGCAGGAGGTCCTTCCCGCTCGAGACGTCGGGCAGCGCCGCGGACTTCACGGCGAGGGCGACCCGCGCGACCGCCTGCGCGGCGATCAGCGCCACGATCAGGCCGATCGTCGCGAACGTCTTGCCCTCCGAGGATTCCGACCCGAGCGGGATCAGCACGACCACGGCGATGACGGTGACGATCGCCGCCACGATCAGGTTGGCCCACCACATAACGCGCCGCCGCGGGAACCGGTCGATGAACACGCCGATGAACGGCGAGATCAGGGTGTACGGCAGGTACAGGAACAGCACGACCTTCAACAGGTAGTCGGCAGACGGGACGTTCTGGATGTCGAAGCCCTTCTGACCGCCGAAACCGATCGACTTGCCGATCGCGCCCTGCACCGCGCCCTGTCCAGCCTGTGCGAGGAACTGCACGCCCATCAACACGGCGAACGCGCGGTTCGTGAACGGCGAGAAGAGCTTGTCGAAGAATCCGGCGAAGCTCTCGAGCGGTCGGCGGAGCCACGCGTCGGCCAGCCGCAGCGCGCCGCCGAGGCCGATCGCGGCCGCAACGACGAACCAACCCTTCTCGGTGCTGAGCGAACCTCGCCAGACGGCGAGCACAGCGATCGCCGAGAGCATCAACATCACGACCGACATGCCGGGGATCAGGCCCATCCGGTCGATCGTCGTACGCGTGCCGAACCACGATGACGCGAGCCACCCCGGGACGATCAGCATCAGCGCGAGGATCGCGAGCACCAGCAGGTTGTGGCCGATGTTCGCGAACGCGCCCGGGTGGTTGTCAAGCTCCGCCTGCTTCGCGGAGGCCGCGGCCTCGGCTCGTTGCGCGATGTCATCGGTCGGCGTGTAGAGGGCCGTCCCCTGCTCGGGACCCCCGCTGAAGGTCCCGTTCAGGACCCAGACGTCGGGACCGATCTCCGTGGCGTGCGCCTTGGCCTCGTCGAAGAGCTGCGTCCGCTTCTCATCGGTGCAATCGGGAACGCCGTTGCACAAGCCCTGCTGGTAGTACTGCCCGATCAGGAACACGACCGGTGGCTCGGGGAACTGCGTGAAGCGCGAGTCGTAGTCGGGCTTCTCGTGGTCGTCGACCGCGCACGTCTGGTCGATCCACATCGCTTCGCAGAAATGCTGTAGCGCGATGTCGGTGTAGTTGGCGCTCCCGGTCGTCGACTCGGTCGGCTGGCCCTTGAGGAAGTTGTCGATCGTCCCGAGGTAGGTGACGGAGCGCTCGGCAGCCTCACCCGGTAGACCCGTCCGGAAGACGTTGGACCAGGTCTTCGCCCAACCGTAGGCGGTGTTCGTTCCCGTCGCCGGGTCGTCGCTATCGAGGTAGTTCACGAGCAGCACGTTCGGCCGGTCGCCGGCGTTCTCGACGATCGTGTGCACCGCCGCGAGCGACGTGCGAACGTCTTGGTTCGCCCACTGGTTCGTGTCGGAGACCCAACGGCGCTGCAGCCCGTCGTACACCATCCATCCGAGGGACCCGACGATCAGCGCGGCCGCCAGCCCGCCCGCGACCACCTTCGGCAACACGTCACCGAGAAAGCCGCGGAGCGCCACCAACACGCCGAGCAGCAACATCGCCAGGAAGATGAACAGCGGCGCGTGGTCGCTGAGCACGCTCGGCAGCACCCATCCGAGCGCGGCCCATGCGACGAGGCCGATGCCCGCCCACCCGATCAGCTTCGAGGGCGCGCGGTCCGTGAAGAACCAGTGGATCGCCGCGAACGTGCCCAGGGCGACCAACGCCATCGGCGCGGCCGACGCGTTCATGAACCGGTAGTACGGGATCGCTTTGCCGCTCACCACCGTCAGCGCGCCGGCGAACGCGAGCAGCCACCAGATCGACGCGACATCCTCGTTGCGTGCCGGCAGCCGTGTGCGCCTGGCGCGCAGGATCGTCGATCCGATGGCCGCCACGATGAACGGCACGATGATCACCGGCTGCATGGACAGCGTCCATTCCTTCAGCCGGGCCGCGAAGAACGCCGCGGTGTACGGCGGCGGGAGCGCCGCCTCGGCGAGACTCGCCGACGATCCCCAGATGCCGATCACCCAGCAGGCGAGGCCGGCGATCATGCCGAAGCCGACCGACATCAGCATCGGTCCATCGGTCTTGAGCGCCGCGCCGAGCGAGAAACGACTCGTGAGGAAGTGCCAGCCGAACACCGACAGCAAGATCCCGCCGAAGATCACGCACGTGGTGGGATGCGTGAACGCCGCGGCGATCCCGATCAGGAACAGCGCCGTTCGCGCCCCCCACGACGTCCGCGCGTCGTCGAGGAACGGGATCGTCAAGCACAGCAGGAACAGGACCGTCGCGTTGTCTAGGTAGCCGATGTAAGGGGTCGACAGGAACAGCGCGACCGCAGCGAGGATCGCCATGTGGATCACGACGGGGTCGCGCCGGCTGCGGTAGAAGGCCGCGCCGAGCGCGAGCCCGGTCAGCACGGGGATGCCGACCATGAACAGCGTGCTGAACGTGTACCGGTCGATCCCCGCCACCCGTTGGAAGAGCGCTCCCATCACCGGCACACTCACGCGGTAGCCGGCGGCGAACAGCCCGTTTGGACCCCATTCCTGGACGACGCGGTTCGGGTCCGCGTCGAGGATCACCTGGGCGCGCCACGTGTACCAGGCGGGGTCGCGGGTCGGCGCCGACAGGCTGGGGTCGGCGAGGAAGCGCCACCCGAGCGACAGCCCGAGTGCGAGAGCGGTCAGCGCGATCGCCCACCACGCGCCGAGGAAGCTCGCGCGTCGCGGGGCGTCGTCGATCTCGGCCGCTTGCGGGACCGTCACGATCTCACCGGTAGCCACGGTGTGGGTGTTCCCTCCCTGGGGGTCCGGGCCGCCACCGGCCCGAGGTCGCCCGAAGGATACGGGACGGATCCACCCGAGCAGTAGAGCCGTTCAGACGATATCCGAGGTCTTCTTGACCTCTTCCCGCAGGCACGGCAGGCCGGGCAGGATCGAGGACGGGAAGACGGCCTGGAACACCGGGTCGTTCTCCTGCCCCGGGTTCGGCACGACCCCGCCGCCCGACGTGTCGGTCTGGGTGAGCGTCTGGGTGAAGCGGGCGATGTCGTCGATCGTCGTGTGGTTCGCGGCGACCTCGTCCTCGTTCAGGAAGATCGATCCCGGCTGCACGTTGTCGACGATCGAGACGGAGTCCCCGTCCGTGTCGAACCGCGACTCGATCTGCTGCGAGACCGCGCCGGTGGAGATCTCGAAGCCGCCGGAGACCTTGGGGTTCGGCATCGCCGCATGGTCGGCCGTGACCAGCATCGCCCACTGGTCCTTGCCGACCTGCCGGTTGAGGAACGTGACGAACCGCTTGAGGGCGTCGTCCTGGTACTGCACGGCGTCGGACATCTCGGGGCTGTTCATGGACCAGACGTGTCCGACGTAGTCGATCTCCTTGAAGTTCAGGTACAGGATGTCGGGCGTCGCGTCCGCACCGAAGCCTTCCTTCGAGACGACCGTCTCGACGACGCGCTCCTGGTACGCGGTGCGCGCCGGCGTGTCGAAGCCGTTCTGCAGCGCCTTGATGTCGTTCTCGCGCCACTTCCCGTCCTGACGCCCGTCGGCGCGATCCAGCACCTCGTTGTCGTGCTTGATCGGTTTGATCTGCTGCAGGTAGGGCGGCAGGTGGAAGTACGGCGCGTCGAACTTCGGCAGGTTCCAGACGTCTCCTTCCGTGGTGGACGTACCCGCCGTGCTCGGCGCTCGCGCCATCGCGATGTCGCGGTCGCCGCCACCCCAGAAGGTGCCGTGGCCGAGCATCCCGAGGTGGATGTCGGCGGTCGCGACGATGCCGACGACCGGCTTGTTCTCGTTGGCCGCGTCGTAGATGTCCGCGAAGGTCGGCTCGACGAAGAAGTTCGGGCCGATCTGCCACGGCGTCGTGTCTTGGCCGCCCAGCTGGAAGTGGTGCGCGATGATCCCGTGGTGGATCGGGAACGCCCCGGTCCCGAGCGTCGCGTGATCCTGCGCGGTGGACGTGGGCGATGAACCGACGTACGCGTCGGTGTACCAGGTGCCGTCGGAGATGAGCGACCGCAGATAGGACCATTGCGGCTCGTGCGCGTCGAGCACGTTGATGCCCGCGGAATCCCACACGAGGATCACGAGGAGCTTCGGCGGCGTCTCCCCCGGGTCGAGGGCGCTTCGCATCGACGTGCCGTCCGGCGCGGTGAAGCCGTCGAAGTGCAGGATGTCGCCCTCGGTCGGCGCGACGTCTGCCAGCGTGACGTTGCCGCCCGTCACCTCACCCTGCGCCTTGATGTGACCCGGTCCGTACCAGAACATCGGGATGTGCTGGATGTAGTCCCACGGGCCGACGTGCGGGAGACCGGCGCCCATGAAGTCGGGCTCCTTCGGGATCGCCGTGAGCTCGGGGCCGCGATCGGGGCTGTATCCGTTCCAGGTGCGCACGAGATAGGAGTGCGGGAGGCTGCACGCGAGATCGATCAGATCTTGATCTGAGGGTGCGGCGGGCGCGGGAGCGCTGCGGACGAGCGGCGCGATGAGCGCGACGGCGATCGTCACGGGCACGGCGACACGGCGGGCCAGCCGAGACATGGCCCTGTAGGTAACCAGACGGAACGCCCGCCGACGACCGCTGCGGCGGTACGGTTCGTGCATGGGAACGGGACGACGGCTCGTCGTCTTGCTGCTCGCGCTCACCTTGATCGGTGTGCCCGCAGCCGTGTTGCGCGTCGCGTGCGTCGGTGCGTCGTGCCGCTCGACGGCGGCCGAGGCCTCGACACCTGCACCGTTCTGCTCCCTGCCGGCGGATCTCCGGTCGCTGATCGGTGCCGGCACCTACGAGAACCGATCACCCGACGCGATGGCGGTCGCCGGCTCGACCCCCGTCGTGAGCGCGGTCGGCGACGGTATGAAGGTTCCGTGGCCTTCGGTCGATGCGGGTCAACGAGCCGCGATGGAAGCGCCACTCTGGTTCCTCGGTCGGGGGATCCGGGAGGGCAAGCTCCCACGCGATATCGAGCTCGATCAGGTTGCGCCCACGCTCGAGCCGCTCCTCGGGCTGCACCGTCCACACCCCGATGTGCG
>JBKPRM010000073.1:0-4984 GCA_046734555.1 Actinomycetota bacterium
GTTGGTATTCGTCGGCAGCGTCAGATGTGTATAAGAGACAGACGTCGAACAGCTCCGGCCGCGCGGTGCACAGGATGACGATGGGGGCGTCGGCGTCGTCGACGATCGTCGATAGCACCTCGCGGAGCACGGCCTCGGACCAATGGAGGTCCTCGATCGCGATGACGATCGGACGTTCATGGGCGGCGGCGGACAGGACGCGAGCCGCGGCCGCCGCGGCCTCGGCGAGCGGCATCTGGCCGACCCCACCGCCGCGGACGTCGGCTCCGCCGACGTCCGCGAGCACCGACAACCGACTGCGGAGCCACGCTCGCTCCGACTCCGCAGGCTCGGCGCGGGCGATGAGCGCCGCGAGCGCGTCGTTGACGCGCGCGGCGTCCTCGCCCGCGCCCAACCCGACCAGGTCGCGGACCACCGCGTGCAGCGCCGCGAGCGCGTTCGCATCGCCATACGGCGCGCAGGCGCCGCGCAGCCACATGACCTCCTCACCTAGTCGCTCGCGGAGCTCCTCGATCAACCGGCTCTTCCCGATGCCGGGCTCGGCGACGATCGTGACGAGTTGCCCGCACCGTTCGTCCACGGCGCGCGCAACGGTGTCGCGGAGCTGCTGCAGCTCGCGCCGGCGGCCGATCAACGGTGCGGCGGGGCGGTCGGGCGCGGCCTCGCGCTCGCCGGTCACACGCCAGACCCGCAGCGGCTCGGCCTTCCCTTTGGCCGTGTACGGATCGAGCTCCTCGGTCGTGAACCGATCGCGCACGGCGAGCCACGTGACCTCACCGATGACCACCTCGCCGGGCGACGCAGCCGACTGCATGCGGCTCGCGGTGTTCACGACGTCGCCGGCAACCGCCTCGCCGATCTGCGGTCCGGTGCCCATCCGCACCACCGCCTCGCCGGTGTTCACGGCGACCCGGATCGGGTGCACGCCCGCGGTGGCGGCGACCAGCTCGAACGCGGCGCGCACAGCCCGCTCGGGGTCGTCCTCGTGCTCGACCGGCGCGCCGAACACCCCCATCGCGGCGTCACCGATGAATTTGTCGAGCGTGCCGCCGTAGCGCTCGATCGATGCCTTCGCCCGCTCGTGGAACGGGACCAGGGTGCGCCGCACGTCCTCCGGATCGGCGGCGTCGGAACGCTCGGTGAACCCGACCAGGTCGGCGAACAGGATCGACACGATGCGCCGCTCCTCGGCGGCCACGGTGAGGGAGGCGCCGCACGCCATGCAGAACCGCGCCTCGGGCGGGTTCTCGGTGCCACAGCTCGGACATACCACCATCGGCGCCGAGTCTAGGCTGCAGGTCAGCGGGCGAACCGACCGGCGGAGCCGCCCGTAGTACGGGGGGACAGGACACGCGACGGAAGGAGCTCTTCATGCACCGGATCCGGATCGCCGCGACGGTCGCGGCCCTCGGGCTGGGCTTGGCGGCGTGCGGCAACAGCAGCTCCGGCGGCGCATACGGCGCCGGCGGCTCGAGCAGCGCCTCGACGGCCGCCGCCACCGTGGGCACGGCGAGCGTCGGCGACCTCGGCACGGTCCTCGTCGACGGCTCGGGCCTGACGCTGTACCTGTTCGAGAACGACACGGGCTCGAAGAGCACCTGCACCGACACGTGCGCGAGCACGTGGCCCGCGCTCACCACGTCGGGGAACGCGGACGCGACGGACGGCGCCGAGGCGTCGATGCTCGGAACCACGACGCGCGACGACGGCTCGACGCAGGTCACGTACAACGGGCACCCGCTGTACCTCTATAGCGGTGACGCTGCGCCGGGCGACGCGAACGGCGTCGGGATCGGCAACGTCTGGTACCCCGTCACGACGAAGGGCACGCCGGCAACCACGATGGGCACCGACAGTGGCGGAAACACCGGCGGCGGCGGCTACGGCGCCGGCGGCGGTTACGGCTAGAGCCGAGCTGGCACCCGGTCGGGGTCCCGTCCACTGACGGCGGGGCCCCGTCGGGGCGTAAGGTCACAGCAGGCAGACCGAAGGAGAGGGGAACTCCGATGAGTTTCGACCTGCTCGGCGACGTCGACTGGCTGGCCGTCCTGATCGCCGCGGGCGCGTACTTCATCATCGGCGCCGTCTGGTACGCCCCGCCGGTGCTCGGGAACGCGTGGATGAAAGCCGGGGGGATGGAGCGCCCGGCCGACGGCGAGCGACCCGGTCCGGCGATCTACGTGATCCCGCTGATCGGCAGCATCCTGTCCGCGATCGCGCTCGGGATGATCGCCGTGGCAACCGGAACCGACACCGTCGGCGAGGGTGTGGTGCTCGGGCTCGTGGTCGGGATCGGGTTCGCGGTGAGCATCGCGCTCGTGACCGCCACGTTCGAGTCGAACAAGCCGAACGCGATGGCGTGGGGCGCGATCAACGCCGGCTATCACGTGATCGGCAACCTGGTCGCCGCGATGATCATCGCGTGGATGGCGTAGCGGCGCCGGTCTGGCTCGCGGGCGTCGAGCGTTCTCCGGCGTGGTCGACGACACCGTAGGCCTTCGCCGCCTCGGGATCGAGGATGAAGTCTCGGTCCAGGTCCTCGTGGATCTTCTCGATCGGCTGGCCGGTGTGGCGCGCGAGGATCTCCTCCATCAGCTTTCGGCCACGCTGGATCTCTTGCGCGTGGATCCGGATGTCCTCCGACTGCCCCTGCATGCCGCCCCACGGCTGGTGGAGCAGGACGCGCGCGTGGCGCAGGGCATGGCGCTTGCCCTCGGTCCCGGCCGACAAGAGCACCGCGGCACCGCTCGCGGCCTGACCGATGCACCACGTCGCGACGTCGGGGCGCACCGCCTCCATCGTGTCGTAGATCGCGAACAGCGCGGTCATGTCGCCGCCAGGTGAGTTGATGTACAAGGAGATGTCGCGCTCGGGGTTCTCCGCCTCGAGGAACAACAGCTGCGCGACGATCAGGTTCGCCAGGTCGGCGGTCATCTCGGACCCGAGGAACACGACGCGTTCGCGAAGCAACCGGGAGTAGATGTCGAACGCGCGCTCGCCGCGGTCGGCCTGCTCGACGACGGTGGGGATCCACTGGCTCGACATCGACCGTCCTTCCTTGTGCCTGCCTCGAGGGGGTACGATGGCAACCTCGTGGTTGCCGATGACGCCACCGTAGCGCAGGTGCCCGTCGTCGGCAACCAGCCGGTTGCGACGAGGCAGGAGCGGCCCGGATGAGCGACGAGGTGCACGAGCAGACGATCGAGGCGCCGCCCGAGGACGTGTGGGGCTTCATGGTCGACCCCGCAGCCCTGTCAGTCTGGTTCGGCGCCGACGCCTGGCTCGATCCGGTGGTCGACGGCCCGGTCGCGTTCCGGTTCGCCGACGGGTCGGTGCGGCGCGGCGTCGTCGAGCAGGTCGAACGGTCGCGCCGCCTCGCGTGGCGGTGGCGCGAACAGCGCGGCGCCGGCTTCGCGCTGGAGCTCGGCGAGACCTCACGCGTGACGATCGATCTCGAACCCGTCCCCGACGGCACGCTCGTCCGCATCACGGAGACACCGGCGATCGCCGCGTCGTCCCGGGGAGCGGCGTGAGCGATCCGGATCCGGTCTTCGAGGCGCTCGCCGATCCGACGCGCCGCGCGGTGATCCGTGCGCTCGCCGACGACGGCCCCTCGACCCTGGCCGACCTCACGCGACAGCTCCCCGTCACGAGGCAGGCCGTCGCGAAACACCTCGTGGTGCTCCAGGACGCGGGGCTCGTCGCGACCGACGGGCCGGTGCGCGGCCGCCGCTACACGTTCACGCCGCGGCCGTTGTCGGAGGCGATGAGCTGGATCGTCGACGTCGGTGCCGGATGGGACGAACGGCTCGCCCGCCTCAAGCGCCAGGTGGAACGAGCGACATAGGCCCCGGCCCGCGATACTGCGGCCCATGTATCGCAGAAGGACGGCCGCTCGATGATCGGCGGCATCTCCGAGTGGATCCTCTCGCTCGACGGATGGGTCGCGATCGCCGTGGTGTTCCTCTTCCCGGCGCTCGAGTCCTCGGCGTTCCTCGGGTTCCTGTTCCCGGGTGAGATCGCGGTCCTGCTAGGAGGGGTGCTCGCGTCGAAGGGGAACGTGCCGTTGCCCGCCGTGATCGTCGCCGCCATCGCCGGAGCCGTGATCGGCGACATGATCGGGTACTTCGTGGGCAGGCGATGGGGCCATCAGATCCTCCGCGGCGCCGGCCGGCGGGTCCCGTTCGTGCGGCACCGCATCGACGACCACCTCCAGAGCGCGCGGTCGCTCCTGCAGCGACGCGGGGGCGCGGCCGTGTTCCTCGGCCGCTTCACGGCAGCCCTTCGCGTGATGGTGCCCGGGCTCGCCGGCATGGCCGAGCTCCCGTATCCAACGTTCGCGTTCTTCAACGTGACGGGCGGTGTCGTGTGGGCGATCGGGGTTGCCCTGCTCGGCTACTTCGCCGGCACGGCCTGGGAGCGCGCGGCCACCGAGCTCGGTTGGGCCAGCGGCGCCTTGCTGGTCGTCGTGGTGCTCCTGCTCGTCGGGGGGAAGCTGCTCCGCGACCGCGAACGGCGAAGCACCCGGCGCTGATCAGGAACGAGCGTCGATGCGGGCGAGCGCTTCGAGGAACGGCCGCCCGAGGAAGGCGGCGTGGTCGGGTTCCCCATGGTGGTGCGTGATCCGATCCTCCGGATAGGAGCGGGCGTTCCGGATCCGCTCCAAACCAGCCTCGATCAGCACGCGCATCCGGCGGTCCTGATCGGCGTCTCGACGATTCCAGCCGTCTTCGCCGCACGCGACATAGATCGGCGAGGTGTGCGCGAAGATCCGCCGTTCCCACGGACCGCGATGGCTCGGCCCGTCGAAGTAGCCGGGCCCGCCGCAGCGCGCCGCGAGCCACGAATCGTCGTCGATGCTGACCTCGGCTCGCACTTCGAGTCGGCGGACGTTCGAGCCGTCACCGGCCGACGCGACAACCTCGCCGTTCAACACGACCTCGAGCGATGCCATCGGCAACACGCTCTCCGCCGACGCCTCGAC
>JBKPRM010000074.1:0-7747 GCA_046734555.1 Actinomycetota bacterium
GGGTGCACGCGCACCGACACGTCGCCGTCGTCGAGCTCGGCGATCGCGAGGAGCTTCACCGCGTAGCCGAGCTTCGCCGCATCTGCGATGTCTTGCGCCGTGACCGTCGTGATGCCTTCGCGGTACACGTCGTCGGTCGTCACCGACGTGTCGAACGCGATCGACGCGAGGATCGCACACTTCGCGGCCGCGTCGAAGCCCTCGACGTCGGCGCTCGGATCCGCCTCGGCGTAGCCGAGCCGTTGTGCTTCGGTCACGGCCTGGTTGAACCCCCAGCCGTGGTCCGACATCTGCGTGAGGATGAAGTTGGTCGTGCCGTTGACGATCCCGAGGATCCGCGTGACCCGGTCGCCGGCGAGCGATTCCCGAAGGGGGCGGATCAATGGGATCCCACCGGCGACGGCCGCTTCGTACGCGAGGTCGGTCGCCCCCTCGTGGGAGGCCGACTCGAGCTCCGCGCCGGCGTGCGCGATCAGCTCCTTGTTGCCGGTGACGACCGGCTTGCCCGCTCGAAGGGCGCGCAGCACGAGCTGTCTCGCCGGCTCGAGGCCGCCCAGGAGCTCGAGCACGACATCGATCTCGGGGTCGTCGACGATCGACACGCCGTCGGTCGTGAACGCGTCCTTGGGGAGCGGAACGCGTCGGTCGCGGTCGAGGTCGCGAACCGCCACTCGGGTGATCCGCACGCGGACGCCGGCGCGTCGCGCGATGTCGTCGGCGTGCTCGTCGAGCGTGCGCGCCACGGCGGATCCGACCGTGCCGCACCCGAGCATGCCGACGCGGATCTCGCGCTCCGTCACAACCGTGCCCCTCCTTCGGCCGCAGGGACCGCGGCGTCCCAGGGCGACCCAAGTATGACGTCCAGGCGATCCATATCATCGGACCCCTCACGTCGGACCCACAGCGTGGCCTGGCCGTCCAGCACGCCTACGACCGCAGGCCTGCCGAACCGGTTGTAGACGGACGCGAGCGGGTACGCGTACGCACCGGTCGCTGCGACCGCGACGATGTCGCCGCGTTGCAGGCCCGCCGGGAGCTCGGCCTGCGGGGCGACGACGTCCCCGGACTCACAATGCCGGCCGACGACCGTGACCTGTCTCGTCGCACCTTCGACCATCGCACGCACCTCGTGGTGCGCGTCGTACAGCGCCGGACGCAGGTTGTCGGACATCCCGCCGTCGATCGCGACGAGGGTTCGGCCCCCCCCTTCCTTCACCGAGAGCACGCGGTAGAGCGTCATGCCGGCGTTCGCGACGAGTGCCCGGCCGGGCTCGACCTGCAACTCGGCGACGACGTCCCGTTGGGCAGCTCGACGGTGGAGCGCTGCGCCGAGCTCCGCGATGTCGAGCGCGTCTTCGTCCCCGTACCGCACGCCGAACCCGCCGCCGACATCGATGATCCGCGGCCGGAGCCCCGCCGCAACCGCGACGTCGATCAGGGCGTCGAGGACGCCGATGTATGCATCGGCGTCCAGGAGTTGGGAGCCGGCGTGCGCCTGGACACCGTCCAGGCGGACGCCGGCGGTCATGGACGCGCGGCGGGCGACCACCGGGGCCGAGGCGAGCGGGACGCCGAACTTCGACTCGGCATGGCCGGTCGCGATCGCCTCGTGCGTCGCGGCCGTGACCTCGGGGATCACCCGCAGCAGGATCGGCTGTTCGACCCCCGCCGGGCGGGCGATCGCCGCGAGCCGGTCGATCTCGGGCTCGTCGTCGACGATCACGTGCGCGATCCTCGAGCGCACCGCGAGCGCGAGCTCCTCGTCGGTCTTGGCGTTCCCGTGCAGGGAGATGCGCTCGGGCGGCGCCCCCGCCGACAGGCAGGCCCGCACCTCCCCGCCCGAGGCGCACAACAGGTCGAGACCCTCCTCGAGCGCGAGGCGCGCGATCGCGGCACACGTCATCGCCTTGACCGCGTACGACACGCGCGGGAACACGCGGCGAATGGCTCGCATCCGCTCGCGGATCTCGCGCTCGTCGTAGACGAGCAGCGGGGTTGCGAACCGATCGACGAGCACCGCGGCGTCGACGCCGCCGATCGTCAGGTGGTCGGGTTCCCATCGAGCCGAGGCCGGCCACGGCTCAGGCATCGATCCGTTCCATGCGCTCGGGCGCCGACACCCCCAAGATCCCGAGCAGGTTGGCAAGCACCTGCTGCGACGCGCGCGACAGCCACAGGCGCGCCTGGGTCAGCTCGGCGTCGTCGCCGATCACGCGGCACTCCGTATAGAAGGAATGGAACCGCTTCGCGATGTCCTGTGCGGCGTGCGCCACCCGATGTGGCGCGCGGAGCTCGGCGGCCCGCGCGAGCATCTCGGGGACATCGGCGAGCGCCCGGAGCAGATCGCTTTCGGTCTCGTGCTGCAGCTTCGCGAGATCGACGTCCTCGAGCGGGCGCAGCGCGATCCCCTCCTCGTCGGCGGCGCGCAGGATCGATGCGATCCGCGCGTGTCCGTACTGCACGTAGTAGACGGGGTTGTCCATCGACCGGCGCGCAACCTCCTCGATGTCGAAGCGCATCGGGTGGTCGTTCGAGAACAGCAACAGATGGAACCGCGCGGCGTCGGTGCCAACCTCGTCGATCAGTTGGTCCAGCGATACGAACGTGCCGGCTCGTTTGCTCATCGGCAGGGGCTCGCCACGCCGTTGGAAGGACACGAACTGGTAGATCAGCAGCTCCACCCGATCCGGGTCGAACCCCAGCGCCTGGACGGCTCCTTTCACGCGCATCACGTCGCCGTGGTGATCGGCGCCCCAGACGTAGACCAGGTGATCGAGATCTCGACGGAACTTGTCGATCACGTACGCGCAGTCCGCCGCGAAGTACGTGTGCGTGCCCGTCGACCGGATCAGGGGTCGGTCCTTGTCGTCGCCGTAGGCCGTCGACCGGAACCACACCGCGCCGTCGGCCTCGTACACCGCGCCGGCGGCTCGTAGCCGCTCGACCGCCTCGGCGATCTCGCCCCGTTCCTCCAACGACGCCTCGCTCACGTAGGAGTCGAACACCACGCCGAACCGCGCGAGCGTGGCACGGATCTCGTCCATCGCCCGGCGGGCACCCTCGATGCGCAGCCGGACGAACCGGTCGTCGGGCGGCAGGTCGGCGAACGCGTCGCCATGTTCCCGCAGGATGTCGAGCGCGTACGCCTCGACGTAGTCGCCGTGATACCCGTCCTCGGGCACCTCGGCATCGCGGCCGACCGCCTGCAGGTATCGCGCCTCGACCGAAGCGCCGAAGCGGTCCATCTGTCCACCGGCGTCGTTGAAGTAGTACTCGCGTTCCACCGTGTTGCCTGCGTTCGCCAGCAAGGTCGCGACGGCGTCACCCAAGACGGCGTTCCGCGCATGCCCGACGTGCAAGGGCCCCGTCGGGTTCGCGCTCACGAACTCCACCTGCACGCGGGTGCCCGTCGGTTGCGCACGGCCGTACGCGTTGCCTTGCGATGCGATCGCGCGCACGACCTCGTGCAACCATTCGTCGGTCGTCCAGATGTTGATGAACCCCGGTCCCGCGACCTCGACGCGCTCGACGAAGGGAGCCGGAGGTAGCGCATCGACCAGGAGCTGCGCCACGTCGCGCGGCGATCTCCCCGCCCGCTTCGCGAGCGCGAGCGCGACGTTGGTGGCGAAGTCACCGTGCTCCTTCTGCCGAGGCTCCTCGAGCGCAGGGTCGGGCAGGTCGCCGTTCAAACCGAGGGCAGGCGCCGCCGAGCGGAGGCCGTCGCGCAGCCAGTCCTGCAGCCGCTGCTCGATCACCGACCCGAGCCCTCGACGAGGGCCTTCGCGGTCTCGACGAGCTTCACCGTGTCGAACGGCTTCTGGACATACATCGCGTCGACGCCCGCGAGGGCGTCGTCCCGGCCGCGTGCCGAGAGGAAGATCACCGGCACCTCCGCGGTTTCGGGGAGCGATCGCAACCGGTCGAAGATCTCGCGGCCGTCCATCCCCGGCATCATCAGGTCGAGGATCACCACATCCGGCGCCGCGTTGGACGCCGCCGCGAGCGCTTCCTCCCCGTGAGCTGCCGTGTCGACGTCGAAGCCGTCCATGCGGAAGTTCACCTCCAGCAGTCGGAGGATCGCGAGGTCATCGTCGACGATCAGGATGCGCGGCACGCCGTGAGCATAGAACCAGCCGCGAAGGGGCCGGTTGCTAGACTCGCGACCGCTCGCCCCCGTAGCTCAGTGGATAGAGTGCCGGCCTCCGGAGCCGGAAGCGCAGGTTCGAGTCCTGCCGGGGGCACCGCAACTACCAATACCTGCAGAGCCGGAGCGTCTCTCCCGCAGCGCCTCGATACACCCACCGGCAACGTGTCAGGGGACCATCGCGCTCTCGTGGGATCGCTCAGAGCTCTGCCCCGTGCCATCCGCCGTCGTTCCCCGTGGCGGGGCAGAGCCTCGTTACCATCCAGGCGTGAGCGACCCGCGGTCGATGCAAGCGCCTTCCGGGACACACGAGCACGGGCCGCTGCGCGCAGAGGACCTCGATCCCGAACCGATCCGACAGCTCCGGGTGTGGTTGGCGGCCGCGGATGCGGCGGGCGTGCCGCTCGCGAACGCGATCGCGCTCGCGACCGCCGACGCCGCCGGATCGCCCTCGGTGCGACACGTGCTGCTGCGGGGGATCACCGACGACGGGTTCGTGTTCTTCACGAACCACACGAGCAGGAAGGGTCAGGATCTGGCGGTGAACCCGCGAGCCGCGTTCACGATCCTGTGGCGCGAGCTCGACCGGCAGGTGAACGTCCGCGGTCACGTCACGCAGCTGACCGCCGCGGGATCCGACGAGTATTTCGCGACCCGCCCGCGCGACGCGCAGCTCGGTGCGTGGGCCAGCAGACAGAGCGAGCCGATGGCAGATCGAGCCGACCTGGAGCGCCGGCTCCACGAGGCCGCCGAACGGTTCGAAGGCGTCGAGGTCCCGCGACCTCCGTTCTGGGGTGGATACCTGCTCACGCCCGACGAGGTGGAGTTCTGGCAGGGCCAGCCGTTCCGGCTGCACGACCGGTTCCGATACTCGCGGGACGGCGCCGCCTGGGCGCTCGAGCGCCTCTATCCGTAGGTCGCGATAGGCTCCCGCGCCATGAGCGATCTCGACGCATCGATCGACGCCGACCGTGACCGCATCGCCGACGAGCTCGAACGGCTCGTCGCGATCCCGTCGGTCGGCTACGAGGGCTACGACCCGGCGAACGTTCGCGCGAGCGCCGAGGTGACGGCCGAGATCCTCCGCGACGCCGGCCTCGGCGACGTGCAACTGATCGAGCTCCGCGACGGCCACCCGGCCGTGTTCGGCCAGGTCGAGGGGCCGCCCGGTGCGCCGGTCGTCCTCCTCTACGCCCACCACGACGTCCAACCGGCCGCCGACGCCGACGACTGGGACACACCCCCGTTCCAGCCCGAGGTCCGCGACGGCCGCATGTACGGCCGCGGTACCTCGGACGACAAGTGCGGGATCGTGATCCACGCTGCCGCGATCCGTGCCCTTCTCGCCGCGGGCGATCCACCGGTCACGATCAAGGTGATCGTCGAAGGCGAGGAGGAATGCTCGACGGAGCACCTGCCCGAGCTCGTGCAGGGCCACGCCGACCTCCTGCGCGCCGACGACGCGATCGTCGCGGACAGCGGCAACATCCGAACCGGCGAACCGACGATCACGACGAGCATCAGGGGCGCCACGTCGATCACGGTGCGCGTCGACGTGCTGCCGCAGGCGGTGCACTCGGGCGCCTTCGGCGGGCCGCTCCCCGACGCGATCACGGCGCTGTCGCGGATGATCGCGTCGTTGCACACCGACGACGGGGAGATCGCCGTCGAAGGCCTCCACTCGTTCGGCTGGACCGGCGCCGACGTCACCGAAGAGGAGTTCCGCGAGGAATCGCGCGTGTTCCCCGAGGTGCAGCTGCTCGGGTCGGGGTCGATCGCGGAGCGCACGCTGACCAAGGCATCGATCGACGTGCTCGCGTTCGAGGCGCCGCGTGTGAACGAGGTGGCGAACCAGATCGTGCCGACCGCGACCGCCGTTGTCGGGCTGCGGATGGCGCCGGGCGAGGACTACGGGGCCGCGACGGAGAAGGTGGCCGAACACCTGCGGAAGGCCGCGCCGTGGGGCGTTCGCGCGACCGTCACCAACGACGAGGAACCCGGCGCCGGCTACATCGTCGACACGTCGACGCCGACGTTCGCAGCAGCGCGGCTCGCGCTGAAAACGGCCTTCGGCAACGACGTCGTCGAGCTCGGCTCCGGGGGTTCGATCCCCCTCGTGCCGCTGCTCACCGGCACCTTCCCCGGCATCCAGGTGCTGATGTGGGGCGCAGCCGACCATCTGTCGAACTACCACTCGCGGAACGAGAGCGTGGACCTCGGCGAGGTCGTGCGCATGGCCCATGCGGAGGCGATCTTCCTCGCGACGCTCGCCGGCGGGCGATAGACCGGGTCGGTGTTAGGTTGACTCGATGAGCGACCCAGCCAGCACACCCCCGGCTCCCGACGTGATGCAAGCGATCCCGGTGCCGCCTGCGCAGCAACAAGGCGGCGACCAGGAGGAGTCGATCACCCAGCCCGCGAAGCTGTTGCGGATCGCGAGCATGGTGCGGGAGCTGCTCGAGCAGACACGGCAGGCGTCGCTCGATGAGCCAGGGCGCAAGCGTTTGGCGGACATCTACGGCCGTGCGGTCGGCGAGCTGTCCGAGGTGCTCTCACCCGACCTGCGCGAGGAGCTGGAGCAGCTCGCCCCGCCGATCGACTCGGTGCCGACCGAGGCCGAGCTCCGCGTGGTGCAGGCACAGCTCGTCGGCTGGCTCGAAGGCCTGTTCCACGGGATCCAGGCCGCGATGTTCGCGCAGCAGGCTGCCGCGCAGGCGCAGTTCCAGGAGCTGCAACGCCGAGGCCTGATGTCGCAGAACCCGCCGCCCGGTCAGCCGCAGCCCGAGGGTGACGGTCAGGACCAGCGCCGCAGCACCCAGTACCTCTAGATCATCGCTTCGGGTGTGCGTAGGAGCTGGGCCGAAGGGCCCCCTCCCCCGACAGCTTGATCGCCAGATACACCGGGAGCACGGAGATCAGGAGGACCACCGTCGCGACCGCGAACACCTCAGGCTGGGCGAACGGTCGCGTGATGTTGTTGAAGATCCACAGCGGCAACGTCTGCGCCGTGCCGGACAGGTACAGGGTCACGACGATCTCGTCGAACGACAGGCCGAACGCGAGCAGCCCCCCCGCGAGCAGCGCCGTCTTGATCGTCGGAAACGTCACGTACCGGAACGTGGTGAGCCCGTCGGCGCCGAGGTCCATCGAGGCTTCCAGGATCGAGCCCGAGGTGCGGCGGACCCGAGCGACGACGTTGTTGTAGACGACCACCACGCAGAACGTCGCATGCCCCACGATGATCGCGGGCACCCCGAAGTCCAAGCCCGGCGTCGCGTCGACCATCGACGACAGTGCGAGCGCGGTGACGATCCCCGGGAACGCGATCGGCAGCACGAACGCGAAGGAGATCGCGTCGCGTCCGAAGAACTTCGCTCGAGCGAGCGCGAACGCCGTCAGCGTGCCGAGGGTGAGCGAGATCACGGTCGCCCCGATCCCGACGCCGAGCGACGTCGCGATCGCCGACCGAACCTCCGCGTTGTGGAACGCCGACACGAACCATCTCGTCGTGAACAGCACCGGCGGCCACGACACGATCTGGCTCTTCGTGAACGCATAGATCACGACGATGACGAGCGGGATGTACAGGAAGGACAGCACGGC
>JBKPRM010000075.1:0-9366 GCA_046734555.1 Actinomycetota bacterium
ACCGTGGTGCGCAACCTCTATCCCACGAAGGTGCCGATCACCTTCGCGACGGACCCCACGGGGCTGCAGCTCACCGTCAACGGGACGACGCTCACCGGCCCGACGACCGTGACGTCGTGGGCGAACTACGTGTTGAACGTGAGCGCCGCGTCGCAGGCGGACACGAACGGCACGACGTGGTCCTTCTCGAACTGGTCCGACGGTGGGACGGCTGCGCACGCGATCACCACCGCCACATCGCCCGCGACCTACACCGCGACCTTCGCACAGGGACGCCTGTTCAAGGACGGCTTCGAGTCGGGCGGCACGTCGCGATGGACGTTCGCGACGGGGCTCGTCGCACAGCAGCAAGATGTCTACGCCGGGTCGTGGGCCGCGCGTGGCACGAGCACCGGCGCCGCAACCTACGCCTACACGCAGCTCGCGTCGACCGAGAACGACCTGTATCAGCGGATCCGGTTCAAGGTCGTCCAGCAAGATCAGAACGTCACGCTCACCCGGTTCCGCGAGGCCGGCGGCACGTCGATCGTCTCGCTCTACCGCTCAGGCAGCGGGAAACTCTGCCTGCGCGACGACGTCACGGACGCGAGCTTCTGCACGGGCTCGCCGAGCCTCGGCGCCTGGCACACCCTCGAGGTGCACGCCCGGGTCGGCGGCTCGGGCCTCACGGAGGTCTGGCTCGACAACGCGAAGCTCGCCGCGCTGAGCAAGACGTTGAACCTCGGCGTCGACCCGATCGGTCGCGTGCAGGTCGGTAACAGCCAAACCGGCCGTACCTACGACATGCTGCTCGACGACGTGGTGGTCGACCGCTCGTTCATCTGAGCGGGGGTCAGGCCAGCTCGCGCGTGATCTCACCGGTCAGCTGATCGAGCGCCGAGGTATCCGTGATCTTGCGGCCGAGCTCATCGCGGACGTAGAACGCGTCGACGACCCTACCGTCGAACGTTGCGACCTTCGCGAGGTGCACGTCGAGTCCGACGCCCGACAGCGCCTTCGTGATGTCATAAAGGAGACCCATCCGGTCCGGGGCGCCGATCTCCAGCACGGTCGCGAAATCCGACGCATCGTTGTCGACGCGCACGCTCACCGGCGTCTGCACCGCCGGGCCGGGATAGTGGCGGCGCATGTCCTCGACCTTGCGGTCGATCGAGGTGGCTCCTTCGATGACGCGGCGGAGGATCGAGCGCACGCCGCGCCATCGTTCCTCGGTGATCTCCGGCTCGAAGACGCCCTCGACCTCGAACAGGTCGACCGCGACGTGGTCGCTGGTCGTGAACACGTGCGCCGAGCGGATCGAGATGCCGCCGACCGCGAGCGCGCCCGCGACCGATGACAGCAGGCCGGGGCGGTCGGGGGTCACGACGAGCAGCTCGTACGCACCAGGTCGCTGGCCCGGGGTCGACGCGGTGCGGAGCTCCGCCGACCCGAGCTGCGGCGCGATCGTGCGGAAGTGCCGAGCCGCGTCGCGCGGCTCGACGGCGAGGAAGTATCCGCGTGGCATCCGCAGCACGAACGCGTTCACGTCGGGTTCGGGCTCCTGGGACAGGAGATGCCGCACCGCCTCGACGCGCTCGGTGAGGCTCGCCGCGAGCTCCTCCCCCATCGTTCCTCGCTCGAGCACGTGTCGCACCTTCGTGACGAGCTCGGCCACGAGCGTGCGGCGCCACGGTGTCCAGGCCGCGGGACCGGTCGCCGCCGCATCGGCGACGGCGAGCAGGTAGAGCGCGGCGAGGCTCTCCATCGTGCCGACCGTGGCGGCGACGTCCATGATGAGGTTCTCGTCGGTGAGGTCGCGCCGCGTCGCGGTGTCCGGCAACAACAGGTGCTCGGCGACCATGAACGCGGCCAGTTCCGCGGTGTGGGGGGGAAGACCCATCGTGTCCAACTGCGCGCGGGCGATGCCTGCCCCGATGGGGACGTGGTCTCCGCGGCCGATCTTGCCGATGTCGTGGAACAACGCGCCGAGTCGGAGCGCGTCTGGGTCCGTCGCTGCACCGGTCAGCTCGCCGGCGAGCGCATCCCCGGACGGATCGACCAGCAGAGATGCCATGGTCGCGAGGGTTCGCGTGAGGTGCGCGTCCACGGTGTAGCGGTGGTAGGGATCGCGCTGCGGCCGCGAGCGGACGTCGCGCCACGCCGGAACGAACCGATCGAGGAGCCCGACGCGGTCCAACACGTCGAGGGCGGCCGCGCCGCCGTCACCGCCGCGCAGTACCTCGAGGAACGCCCCACGGGTATCCACGTCCCATGTGACAGGACCGTCGATCCCCGCTGCGACGATCGCGTCGAGTAGCTCGGGATCGACCTCAGCGTCATCCGTACCGGCGAGCGCGCGGAGCACCGATGCCGGGCCTGAGATCTCCGCGACGAGCGCGGTCCGCGTTCCCGACGCCACCCGGGACAGCGCGGTCCGGACGACGCCGTCGACGATGCGCGCACGCTCGAAGACCGAGCGCATGAGCCCGTCGATCGCCGGCAATCCGGGCTCGTCGACGAAGCCCATCGAAGCCGCGACGTCGGGTTGGAGCTCGACGGTCAGCCGGTCGACGCGCTTGCCCGTCTCCAGATGCACCGCGCTGCGCGCTCGCGTGAGGAACTCCTCGGCTTCATCGAGGGCATCGACATCTGCGCGCCGGACGACGTCGGCGTCGAGCAAGGAGGTGCCGAGCGCGGTCTCCAGCCATCCGAGCGACGCGATGTCGCGCAGGCCACCGAGGCCATCCTTCAGGTCGGGCGCCAGATCGAAGGCACACGATCCGGCGCGTTCGCCTCGAGCGTCTCGCGCCTCGATCAGTCGGGAGGCGAACCCGGCACCGTCGGTCCGCGCCGAGGCGATCACCGGCTCGATGGCCCGGGCCGCGAGCGCCCCGGACCCGACCAGGACGCGCGCGTCGAGCATGGCGGTGCAGGAGTCGAGGCGGGCGGCGGCGGCCTCGATGCACCCGTCGGGCGTGCGCACGAGCGGCGTGACGGAGAACCCGCGGTCCCACAGCGGGTACCAGAGCCGCCGGCCGAGCTCTTCCAGCCTCGCGTCATCGATCCCCTCGTGGATCAGCAGGACGTCGACGTCGGAGGCGGGCAGCTGCAGACGCCTGCCGTACCCTCCGAGCGCGACCACCGCGACGTCCGGCGCACCGGCCGCTGCGGCGACGAACCACGCGTCGAGTGCGTCGGCGCGTTCGCGGGCGGCCCACCGCCCATGTTGTCCGGGCGGGTACGCGCGAGCGAGCGCGTCGAAGCGGCGTCGGAGCTCCGTCGCATCGCCCATCGCCCTACAGGGCGTCCGGGCCCATCTCGCCCGTGCGGATCCGGATCACGCGGTCGACCTCGGTGACCCAGATCTTGCCGTCGCCGATCTTGCCGGTACGCGCCGCCTTCGTGATCGCGTCGACGACGCCGTCGGCGTCCTCGTCGTCGACCACGACCTCGATCCGCACCTTGGGCACGAAGTCGACCTGGTACTCGGCGCCGCGATAGACCTCGGTGTGGCCGCGCTGGCGACCGAACCCTTCGACGTCGGTCGTGGTGAGCCCACTGACACCGATGTCGCGCAGGGCTTCCTTCACCTCTTCGATGCGGTGCGGCTTCACGACCGCCGTGACCAGCTTCATCGCGCGGAGCTTACCCCGGGTCCAGCTGCTTCTCGAAGCAATCGAAGGAGCGCCGGATGTGCATGCCGGCCCGCTCATACAACCTGGTGGCGCCGGTCGCGTTCTGACTGTCGACGTTCAGCTGGATCCGATCCACGCCGCGCGTAGCGAGCAGCTCGAACCCGTGCTCCAGGAGCGCCCGACCCATCCCACGGCCTCGGAAGCGCGCCCGGACCCCGACGTCGTCGATCCACCCCACGCCGTCGATGATCTCTGCGACCACGATGCCGGCGGGCTCCCCCTCGACGACCGCGAACGCGGCGAGCCCCGGATCCCACCGTTCGTGATCGAGGACGTCCGCGGTGTGGTCCTCGAACGACTTCGGATCGATCGCGTAGTGATCGGCGAACACCTCCCCCAGCAGCTGCCAGCCCAGGCGATCGTCCTCGGGCGACACGTAGGGCCGCAGCGAAACGCCGGTCGGCGGCGGCGAGGCGCGGAAGCTCGGATCGATCTCCCGCTCCATGTGCCAGAACGCTCGCGAGAACACGAACCCCAGCGATCGCAACACCTCGCCGGCGGGGTCCGTGCTCGATACGGCGACGATCATCGACGCCCGACCGACGGCGAAGCGCCGCGCTTCTGCTTCGAGGTAGGAGAGCACGGGCGCGCGGAGCGCCTGCCGGTGCGCGGGCAAGATCGCGGCGAACGAGTCGATCGTCGCGCCGGGGTCGACCGCAGACAGCGTCGCGTACGCGACCGGCTCGCCGTCTGCCGCCTCGATGAGCCACGCACCGCGGAACGACGAGTCGCGCCAGTCGTCGCGGAGCCACGTCGACTCGGTGTCGGCGAACCCGACGTCGTGCAGGTCGCACGCCTCGAGGATCTCGGCGGCGACCTCGACGTCGGCCGCGGGATCGACGATCCGGACGCGGTAGCCGGGCGCGATCGTCACGACCCGACCAGCTGGAACAGGAGCGTCTCGCGGATCGGCTCCATGCCGACCGACCGATACAGCTCGACGGCGCCGGTCGTGTTCTGCGAGTCGACGCTCAGGGTGGCGTTCGGGAAACCCGCCGCCGAGATGTCGGTGAAGGCACGCCGCAGCAGGGCCTGCGCGATCCCGCGGCCGCGATGTTCGGCCAGGACCCCGACGCTCACGATGTAGCCGTCCGGATCCGCGTCGACCCAGGCCGCCTCACCGACGACGACATCGTCCCGCTCCGCGAGCAGGATGCGCTCCGGATGCCAGTCCTCGGCCCGGTACCACCGTGCCTCCCACGACTCGTACGGCGTCGGGAAGTGGTTGAAGTGTTCGGCGAACGCTTCCTCGCTGACGAGCCAGAACGCGCGCTCGTCGCGACCGGTTTCGAACGTGCGGATCGAGACATCATCGGGCACCCGGACATCGTCGATGCCGCCGCTCACGTCGCGGTGCATGTCCCACATGCTTCGGACGTGTGCGAAGCCCGCCCGTTCGAACAAGGAACGGGCGGCGACGTTCGGCGCAGACGCCATCGTTTGGATATCGAACGGACCCTCGTCGCGTCTGCGGTCCTCGGCGACGCCCAGCGCCCAGGCGAGGATCGCCGAGCCGATCCCTCGACCCAGATGGGATGGGTCGACGTCGGCGAACCAGCTGAGCTCGGATCCCTCCGAAGCGGGATCGCGTTGGATCACGGCGAACGCGACCAACGCGCCACCGCGCTCCACGCCCAGGGTGTCCCGCGCGTGCACGACGTCGGGCAGCCGCAGGATCCAGTTCAGGAACGCCTCGGGCGACTCGGGGTGCACGCCGAGCGACGCATCGCAGCGGCGCCAAACGGCTGCGATCGCCTCGATGTCGTCGAGCGACAGGGGCCTGCTCTGATACCCCCCAGGGAGGTCGGGTCCCTCCCCGCTACTCACCGACCGCCTTCTTGCGCGCGGCCGGCTTCTTGGCCGCAGGCTTCTTCGCGGCGGGTTTCTTCGCCGCCGACTTCTTCTTGGTGGCGGGCTTCTTCGTCTCGCCCGTGCCCTCCTTGGCGGCGGCGACACTCGCCTTGAGCGCCTCCATGAGGTCGACGACCTTGGCGGCGGGCTCGGGCTCGACGACCTCGATCTCCTCGCCGTTCATCTTGGCCTCGACGATCTGGACCAAGGCGTCGCGGTACGCGTCGCGGTACTGCTCGGGCGCCCACTCCCCCGTGAGCGAGTCGATCAGCTGGCGCGCCATCGTGAGCTCCTGGTCGCGGACGTCCATCTCGACGTCGACGCCGCCGAAGTCGGCCTCCCGGATCTCGTCGGGCCAGAACATCGTCTCGAGCACGAAGGCGTCGTCTTTGAAGCGCAGTGCCGCGATGTGCTCGCGGTCGCGGAAGCTGACCTTCGCGATCCCGACGCGGTCGTCTTCTTTCATCGCCTCGCGCAGGAGTGAGTACGCCTTGGCGCCTGTCTCCTCCGGGACGAGGTAGTAGCTCTTCTTGTAGAGCATCGGGTCGATCTCGTCGACGTCGACGAACTGCACGATGTCGATCGCGCGCGAGGACGCGACCGGCACCGCGTCGAAGTCTTCATCGGTGAGGACGACGTAGCGATCCTTCTCGACCTCGTAGCCCTTCACGATGTGCTCGTAGGTGACCTCTTCGCCGTCCTTCTCGCAGACACGCTTGTACCGGATGCGACCGCCGTCTTCGTCGTGGAGCTGATGGAAGCGCAGCGTCTTCTCTTCGGTCGCCGGATAGACCGCGACCGGGATCGTCACGAGGCCGAAGCTGATGGCCCCTTTCCACATCGCTCTTGGCATGGTGATCCTCCCCGGCTGGCGCAGGCCCCGCAGCCTGCGGGAACGGTCATCCTACCCCGGCGTTCGGACGTGAACCCAGGCGCCGCGTTCCGTGCAGGGTTCTGATGAGCCATCGCACGGTTCGACGCTGCGACGGCCCGCTCGCCGAGGGCGAGCGATCCTTCCCCAGATCACGCGTCGGAGGCCGGCAGGATCGATCGGAGCTCGGTCACGGCGGCGTCGAAGGCTTCCTCGGACGTGGAACCGTGCCCGATCCGCCGTTGGACGGCAGCGCCCAAGAGATAGCTGGCGAGCGGCGTCATCTTCCGCTCCACCCCGTGAGCGACGTCGCGAGCCACGTCGAGCAGTTCCGCGATCTGGCCGTCCTCGAGCGGGTCGACGCCGAGCTTCCTCGCCATCGTTGCCAACCAGTCATCCATGGGAGCGAAGCCTAGACCGAACCGGAGGCGATCTCGACAGCGCGACTACCATCGCGCCATGGCCAAGCGCGCCCGGACCACCGCGAAGGAAGCCTTCACCGTCGCGCTGCCGACGGAGCTCCCCGTACGGCGCGAGAGCACCGACGTCTGGTGGGCGCAACTGCCCGAACGCGAGCTCCGCCTGTCGAACCTGACGAAGATCTTCTGGCCAGACGAGGGGTACACGAAGGGCGACCTCCTCAACTACTACTTCAACGTCTCGGCGCTGCTCCTGCCACACCTCGAACACCGCCCGTTGACGATGAAACGCATGCCGAACGGCGCGACGGGCGAGTCCTTCTACGAGAAGACGGCCCCGACGCACACCCCCGATTGGGTGCACCGATGCACGGTGCTGTCGGAGGACGCGAAGGAAGGCCGGATCGACTACCTCACCGTCGATGACCTCTCGACGCTGCTCTTCGTCGCGAACCTGGGCGCGATCGAGATGCATCCGCTCCACTCACGATGCAGCGACACCGAGCATCCCGACTACCTGTTCTTCGACCTGGACCCGTTCCCGCCGTACACCTACGACGACGTGCTGGCCGTCGCGCGGCACATCAAGGTCGTGCTGGATCAGCTCGGCTTGACCGGCTACCCGAAGACGAGCGGGGCGACGGGCCTGCAGATCTACGTCCCCGTCGAGCCGGGACGGTGGACCTACGACGAGGTACGAGCGTTCGTCGGCGCGTGCGGACGGATGATCGGGCGCGCTGACCCCGATCGGGTGACGATGGCGTGGCGGGTCGCCGATCGCGCGGGCAAGGTCTTCATCGACCACAACATGAATCGCCAGGGAGCGAACATCGCGGCCGCGTATTCCCTGCGGCCGGAGGCGCGTGCTCCCGTCTCCACGCCACTCACCTGGGAGGAGGTCGGCGACGGCGGCTTCGAGCCGCAGGACTTCCGGATCGACAACGTCTGGAAACGCTTCGAGGAGGTCGGCGAGCTGTGGGCCCCGGTGCGCGAGGGTCCCTTCAACGACCTCGCCCCCGCGATGGAGGCCCTCGGGATCGAGCCTGAGCGTGACATCGCCGCGCCGCTGCCGAGGACCGCCGCTGCCTCCGTCGCCACGAAGTCCTCCGACGAGATCGCGCTGGAGTCCAAGGACCCAGCGCTGTTCGAATACGTGCGCCGCCGCGAGTTCGGAGCGCAGGGCACGACCGAGCCGGCGCCGGGAGATGAGGTCGGGACCGGCAACTCGTTCGTGATCCACAAACACCGCGCCACGCGTCTGCACTACGACGTGCGGCTGGAACGCGACGGTGGCCTCCCGTCGTGGGCGGTCCCCAAGGGCCTGCCGACGCACAAGGGCGACAAGCGGCTCGCGGTCCAAACGGAGGTGCACCCGCTCGAATACGGCACGTTCCAGGGCACGATCCCCGAGGGCCACTACGGGGCCGGCGAGGTCCGGATCTTCGACGACGGGTGGTACGAGCCCGTCGAGTGGACCGATACGAAGGTGTCGTTCCGACTGCACGGACGCCGGTACCCCGGCCTGGAGTTCCACTTCGTCAAGACGAGGACGGACTGGCTCGCGTTCCTGGCGAGCAACCAGACCTCGCCGCTCATCGCGTCGCCGCCACGGTTCTCCCCGATGCTCGCCGAGGGTGGCCATGGCGCGTTCGACGACGACGGCTGGTGGTTCGAGCCCAAGCTCGACGGCATCCGGTGCCTGGCCGAGATGTCGACGGGAGAGACCGTTCTTCGCACCCGGACCGGCCGTGACGCGAGCGAACAGTACCCCGAGCTCCACATGATCCACGAGCTCGTCGACCAGGTGAACGCGGTGATCGACGGCGAGATCGTCGCTGTCGACGCCGACGGGAAGAACTCCTTCGAGGTGCTCCAGCAGCGCATGAACCTGACGAACGCGCGCGACATCCAGCGCGCGCGCGCTCGCATCCCCGTGTCGCTCGTCGTGTTCGACCTCCTGTGGCTGGATGGGCACGACGTGACGAGCCTGCCATTGGAGCACCGCCGGGAGCTGCTCCGGGCGGTCGTCGAAGAGGACGATCGGTTGCACGTCACCACCCACGTCGTCGAGGAGGGCAACCTGATGTTCGAGGCGGCGAAGGCCCAACGCTTGGAGGGGATCGTCGCCAAGCGCGTCGGGTCGCCGTACCTCCCGGGCCGCCGATCGGACACGTGGCGCAAGATCAAGGCGACGCGCGAGCAGGACTGCGTCATCCTCGGCTACACGCCCGGCCAGGGGGGTCGCGGCGACACGTTCGGTGCGCTGCTCGTCGGCGCCTACGACGAGGGCGAGTTGCGCTGGATCGGGCAGGCCGGATCCGGCTTCACCGACTCGGTCTTGTCCGACCTCCTCGAGCAGCTCGAACCGCTGAGGGTGCGGGAGCCCGCCGTCGCGGAGCTCAGGGCGGTGAAGGGCGCGGTGTTCGTCGAGCCCAAGCTCGTCTGCGAGATCGAGTACCTCGAGATGACCAAGAGCACGGGCAAGATGCGGGCGCCGGTGTTCAAGCACCTCCGGCCGGACAAGCTGCCCGAAGACTGCGTCCTCGAACGA
>JBKPRM010000076.1:0-2413 GCA_046734555.1 Actinomycetota bacterium
CCGAGCGGGGGACCCCGCGGGGCTGCGGCGTGTGCACGATGAGGTCGTGACGTTCGCGCCGGCCGCGCGCGACACCGCGACCGTGTTCGGGATGAACCTGGAGGTGCTGACCCATCGGGGCGAGATCGAGCCGAGGCCGCAGCTCGCTCACGAGCTGCGGGCGATCGCCGAAGGCCGGCGACCCGCCGAGCGGGTCAGTTGGCACCTGCGCCAGCTGGCTTGGGAGCGGACGGGCTAGGCTGCGGTCGTGCGCGCGAACCTGATCGCAGGGGAGTGGGTGCACGGCGACGAGGTCGTCGCCGATCGCAACCCTTCGGACCTGTCCGATGTGATCGACGAGTTCGCGGTCGCTGACGAGGCCCAGGTCGACACCGCCATCGCATCGGCGGCCGACGCGGCACCCCGGTGGGCCGCCGCCACGCCACAGGAGCGCAGCACGGTCCTCGATACGGTGGGCCTCGAGCTCGCCGCGCGTGCGGACGAGCTCGGAGAGCAGCTCTCGCGCGAGGAGGGGAAGCCGCGCGCGGAAGGCGTCGCCGAGGTGCAGCGCGCGGCGCAGATCTTCCGGTTCTTTGCGGGTGAGGCGTTGCGCATCCCCGGCGAGCACATCCGCAGCGTCCGGCCGGGGGTCGACATCGACATCCTGCGCGAGCCGCTGGGCGTCGTGGGGATCATCACGCCGTGGAACTTCCCCATCGCGATCCCGGCGTGGAAGATCGCACCCGCCCTCGCCTACGGGTGCGCGGTGGTCTTCAAGCCCGCCGAGATGGTGCCGGCGAGCGGGTGGTCACTCGCGGAGATCATCGCCCGGGCGGGGGTTCCGTCCGGCGTCTGCAACCTCGTGGTCGGTCCCGGACGGGTCGTCGGGGAACGGCTCGTGCACGACCCGCGGGTGCGCGGGGTGACCTTCACCGGATCGCAGGCGGTCGGCAAGGGCGTCGCGGTCGCGCTCGCCGAACGCTTCGCGCGGGCGCAGCTCGAGATGGGCGGGAAGAACCCGTTGGTCGTCCTCGACGACGCGGACCTCGACGTGGCGGTCGACTGCGCGATCCAGGGCGCGTTCTTCCAGACCGGGCAACGTTGCACGGCGAGCAGCCGGTTGATCGCGACCGCCGGGATCCACGACCGGTTCGTGGACGCGTTGCTCGACCGGATGGGGTCGCTGCGGGTGGGGCATGCCCTCGCCGACGACACCCAGATCGGACCGGTCGTGTCCTCGGACCAGCTGCAGCAGGACCTCGACTACCTCTCGATCGGGGCAGAAGAGGGCGCGAAGCTCGCGTTCGGCGGCCGGCGGCTCGAGCGTGACACCGATGGCTATTACCTCGAGCCGGCGCTGCTCGTCGAGACCCGCAACGAGATGCGGATCAACCGGGAGGAGATCTTCGGACCGGTGGCCTCGGTCGTGCGGGCCGACGACCCCGAGCATGCGCTGGCGCTCGCCAACGACACGGAGTTCGGTCTGTCCGCCGGGGTCTGCACGACGTCCCTGAAGCACGCCGCGATGTTCCGTGAGGGGCTGCAGGCAGGCATCGTCACGATCAACCTGCCGACCGCGGGCGTCGATTTCCACGTGCCCTTCGGCGGCACGAAGGGGTCCTCGAGCGGCACGAGGGAACAGGGCCGCTATGCGGTCGAGTTCTTCACGACGGTCAAGACCGCCTACGTGAAGCCGTAGCCCCACGTGGTGGACCTCCCGACCGATCGGCTCACGCTCACGGGACCGCGCCTGACGTTGCGGCCCGGCACCGAACACGACGTCCCTCGGCTCTCGGCGATCCTGCGCGAGCCGGCGGTCGCGATGCGGTGGGGACCCCTCGACGACGCCGAGATCGAGAGTCACTTCGTTCGGAGCGCCACCGCCTTCGTGCTCGAGGTCGACGGAGACGTGATCGGTGCGATCCAGTTCGGGGAGGAGCTCGACCCGATGTATCGGCACGCCTCGGTCGACATCTTCGTGACCACGGGCCGGCATCGGCAGGGGTTCGGGTCCGAGGCGATCGAGATACTCGCGCGGTACCTGTTCGACGATCGAGGACATCATCGACTGACGATCGACCCCGCCGCGGACAACGAGGCCGCGATCGCCGCGTACGACAAGGTCGGCTTCCGCCGGGTCGGCGTCATGCGGTCATACGAACGGGGACCAGACGGCACGTGGCACGACGGCCTGTTGATGGAGATGCTCGCGAGCGACCTCCGCCGTGGGTGGTGAACCGATCCGAACGCAGCGGCTGGTGCTCAGCCCCGTCCGCGTCGAGGACGCCGAGGATCTGTACGCGATCCTGCGGGAGCCGGCGCTCGGAGCGTTCACCGGCGACGTCCCTCCGGTCGACGTCGCCGAGACGCGCGAGCGGATCACGTCCTGGCTTCAGGGCCCCGACCGCGGCGGCGAACGATGGCGCAACTGGAT